>PCXM01000013.1:10623-15170 GCA_002771075.1 Candidatus Zambryskibacteria bacterium CG10_big_fil_rev_8_21_14_0_10_34_34 | reverse complement strand
AAACCACCTATTTTGAAAGTGTTCTTCCGAATCTCCTTCCTGTAAATTTAAAATTATTGGAACTTTTTTGCTACTTATAATATTAGCGATATAAGCCGCTCCACTGGCAAAAGTAACCATCACGCAAAAATAATATTTGTAATGATTTTTATTATTAAGAGAAATAGTTTTGATAGCACCCCAAAAAGGTAACAGCAATTTATCTAAAGTTTTAAAACCAAAACCAACACGATAAACATTAACATTCCCAATTCTCTCTGATGTGTTAAATGTTCCCTTTGACACTTTACTATCGAGTCTTGCGGTAATCAAATCAAATTCAATATTAGGAATTCTGTCTGTAATTTCTTTGATAGCCACCTCCGCTCCACCTACAAAAGGCAAATAAGAGGTAGAGAATATAAGTATTTTCTTAGAATTTTCCATCTCTTTATAGTATCAAAAATCCTTGTTTTTAACCACTATTTTAATTTTAAAGAGTATGCCTTTATTCCCCTTTCAAGATTTTTCTAAGTGTTTCTTCCGGTATTTCCTTGGGGCCACCAGAGTTTTTACTTTGTCCCGCCGTAGTCTCTAGCGAAGGAGAAGTAGAGGAGGAGGGTTTCTCTTTTTTATTTTCAACTTTGACTTCTAGACTTTTGGCTTTTTGAATTGCCTCTTTTAAGGCGTTTACATTTTGAGGCGAAGGGGTTTTATTCCTATCTTTCTCTTTGCGTTTTAATTCATCAAGCGAGATTGGTTTTAATTCTGACTTAATATTATTAAAATTCACAGTTTTTATTTCTTCTTTTTTTGGTTCCTGTTTTTTCCATAATTCATTTTTTTCTTTTACTGCCTCCCCTATTGCTTTAGCTAAATTATTTTCCTCTTTTTTTGGTTCCTGTTTTTGCTCTCTATATTTATGTTGTTCTCTTTTTTCCGTCTTAACTACTGATTGCCCCTTGTTCAGCGAAACTTTCTTTGACCCTCCGTATCCTTGTGTGAAGGGGGTGGGCAAGTTGGGACTACTAGCTACTATTTTTTGTTCAGGCATATGCCATTCTTTCACTTCTTTTTCTACTTCTTCTTTAGAACGAGTATAATTTTTCCTAGACATTTTTAAAGCTTCATTTCTAAAAGAAATTTCAGGTTTTGGAAACGGTGGCAAAGTAGTGGCCGAAAACGGCTGACTAGCTACTCCGTCTATCATCAATTTCAAATAAATTTGAACAAAGCCCAAATTAACAATATCTTCCATAGTAAACACTGGAGCAAATTCCTTTTCTAAAATTTCAGCATCAAACGAGCCGACTCGAAAAGCAATCATAGTGCCGACATTTCCAAAAACTGCTGCCCTTACCTCTTCAGCCATTTGTTCTATATATTGGTGAGTTATATTTAAACTTAATTTATATTTTCTAGCTTCTGACAAAATATCGGCAAAACTTTTGTTAGCAAAAGATTGAAATTCATCTACATAAAGATAAAAGTTAGGAAGTTTTTTAAGCTCCTTCGGGTCAGCGTCCGCTCGTGACATAGCCGCAAGATATATTTTAGTTACAATCATTGAGCCCAAAAGATTGGCGTTATTCTCTCCAACCAAACCTTTTGATAAATTCACAATAAAAATCTTTTTTTTATCCATTATTTCTCTAATATCAAAAGTAGATTTAGATTGACCAACAATATTTCTGATGAGTGGATTAGAGACAAATTGCCCAACCTTGTTTTGAATAGCCGGCGTGGCTTCAGCTGCATATTTATCAGTATATTTGGCAAATTCATCAGTCCAAAAAGCTTTTGTTGTAGGGTCTTTAACATTGTCTACCACTTTATTACGATAAAGTTTATCGGTAAGCATTCTGTTTATACTAAGCATTGTTGCTCCCGGATATTCAAGTAGAGCTGCCAAAGTATTTTGTAAAATATAAGCCATCCTAGAAGACCACTGGTCCTCCCATATTTTTTCAAACGCACTCATAAGCCCCGATACTACCAAGTGCCTTCTTTCTGGTCCGACATCTTCCATAACATTAAAAGAAATCGGATATTCTGTATCAAAAGGGGCAAAATAGATAACATCTTTAAGGCGATGCTCCGGTATATAGTCGAGCAATAAATCAGCCGTCTTGCCATGCGGGTCAAGAAAGGCCATCCCTTCACCATTTTGGATATCTTGAATGGCCATATTTTCCAGCATCGTTGATTTACCCATACCAGTTTTGCCGATAGAATAAATATGACGAAGACGGTCTTCGGCTTTAATACCAAATTTAACCCGCTTATTACGCGCGTCCGTTTCAGCGAAGTAAGTGATGTGGTTGGAAGAATCCATTTTTAAATATTATAACATTTTAGCGAATAAAAATCAGAAAATAACTTTACCAAGATCCTAAACCCTTATGACCTAACGCATAAATTATGTTTTTGTTTTTTAATTTAACAAAGCTTCTTTAGTGTATGTATTGGCTGGATCCCAAAGCATCCAGCTAGTCAGCCCCGTATCATAAGTAGCTTGTATTTGAGCACGAACCATTTCTTTGCTGTAATGGACAGGATAATCAAAATCTTGAAGCCACGGCCGTAACTGTTTTGGACCTAACCTATTTAATAAATATGAATTTGGTGTTGAACTTGCTATTTCTTCCTTCAAAAAATTAACTCTGGCTACTGCACTATCCATACTAAATTTTATAATTTCGTATGGCACTTTGTTTGGGTCAGGCCAACCATTAAAGGTTGCTGGGTAATGCGACGGATAAGCCATCGGAGCAACATAATCAAAATTTAGAAGTGCATATTCTAAAACTTGACCAATATTTAAATCGTCCGTGTTGGTCGTAGTCATACCAAATAAATCAGCAGAAGTTACAATTCCCGTGTCAGCAAGTTTTTGGTCAATATATTCAAAAAACTTTTTAAGCATTTCTTTTTTTGCAGTTGTACCAGTGTGAGCAAAAGATATATCTTTCATATTGCCGTCCGAAGGAAAACGAATATAATCAAAATTTATTTCATCAAAACCTATAGCATAAGATGAAGTAGCGATAGCGACAATATAATCCCAAAAAGGTTTGGCTCCGACATCAATAAACGAAATACCTTTTCCGTCTTTCCATACACCACCATCACTTGCCCGCTTAACAGCCAACTCTGGATGCATTTTTACAAAAGCAGGGTCTTGAAAAACAGTAACCCGACCAATTACATAAATATCTTTGTTATGCAATTCTTCTACAAAATCTTGCATATCAGATACTTTGCATCCACTTCCATAAACCTCATCAATAGTAGGATTGCCTGTCTCAAAAGCGACCGTGCCAGTATAATCTTTGATATCAATAATGACCGCATTAAGTTCGGTCTCTCCTATCAACTTTACTAATTTTTCTCTAAAGGAGGGGGTGCCCGCCACACATTGAGTCATATAAATACTCTTCAAAGGTTCTGGAGTAGCTAAATGTTTTATTTTCTTTTTCTTAGTTATATTTTCAACTGTAATCACAGTTGATTTATCATAAGAAAGTTCCGAAGAAAAAGTAAAAGAATACATAAAAAAAAGTAGTATCGCTACACTAATTAAAATAACAACAATCTTACTTATCTTATTTGCCATATTTTTTAATTTTTATTCATTGTTTGAAACAATCATATCTGGAGGATTATTTTTAATTGATTTTTTATTTGGTTTTGATTTGGTGTCTATTTCCAATTTCTTAAAAATAATTGACCCAAGAGAAACTAATACAAGAAAGATACCTGAAATAAAGACGAGGATGTTTCTCCAAGTGCCCGGAATACCAAGAAAAGGTATGATAGTAACCCAAACACCAAAAGAAATATAAAAATTATTTTTCATCCCGTTAGAAATAGGAAATATTATTTCCGTAGTTAATATTAAATGATGTGAGTCTCGTTAATAATTTCTAACGGGATTCATATAAATATATTAGCACAAGAATCATAGATTACGAAAAGTGAAATGGTAATGCCCCGTTTCGCGCAAGCGCGAAACGGGGCATGTGGGCGTTTACAGCCCAAAGATTAGGAGAGATCGGCGACGGCTTGGGTGAAAGCGGTAGCAGCAGACTTGGCTACCGCCTTATTCCAAACTTCGGTGTCCGAATCCAATTCGGACCCGTTGCCATTGCCGTTGCCATTGCTATTTGCGGGCGGGAGAGGAGTATCCTCCTCGGCACCCCAGACATTCCGCCCCTTCTCAAAAAGCCATCGGGGAGGATTCTTGCTTTCAATGACCTTGAGGAAGTCGTACAGCCGGGCAACCCCTTGCTCGCCAAGCCCCTGCTTATCATCCACTGCCTTGATTGCATCCAAGGCGATGGAACATTTGGCACAGAGCCAGCCCGGCATCTGGCCGTCGAAATCAGCAACCTCTCCAGTTAGAGATGAAAGGATTCCATCCTGACCGAAAAGGTAGTCGTCAACGAGTTCCACTGGCGCGACCGCGAACAACTTCGCTGGTTCGGCATCATTGTTGACGATGTGCTGACCACACTCGTGGGCGACCTTCATGGCCGTGAACAAAAGTTGCCAATGGTCGGAGGTCA
>PCXM01000013.1:10077-10598 GCA_002771075.1 Candidatus Zambryskibacteria bacterium CG10_big_fil_rev_8_21_14_0_10_34_34 | reverse complement strand
GAGGTCAACCCAACCCCCAATTTGAACAGCTTCGCAGTCGTCCCTTGGACGACCTTCCACGGGGCGTTTTTTCCGCCCCGAGCGATACCACCCAACTGACCGAGCCATGTAGTTAGAGCATTTGCCGGGTTGAATGGTTTTTGTTCTTTCATCACCGACTCCAACTTTCTTGCCGGAGCGGTGGGCTTAGGAGCCGCAGGCGTTGGCTTCACCGGCAAGGTATATTTCTGGGCCGAAATCAACCCAAGTTTTGGCGACAACACCGTGCCCGGCTTGGGAGCTGGCGCGGGTTGTGCCACCACAGGTTGAGGAGCTGGCACAGAAGCCGGCGGAAAGAAAAACTGGGTGATAATCGTGGGGACCGAAGCCCCCAACCGGCCACACTCGGCCATGACAATGACCGCAAAGAACCGAAGCTCTTCGGCCATCTTCATGACCTTCAAGACTTGAACCGCCGCCGAAATTTTGGCGGCATCGGAGTCACCAAGAGACTTGGCTTTTGCCAGCCCCTCAACGACGCT
>PCXM01000013.1:4745-10062 GCA_002771075.1 Candidatus Zambryskibacteria bacterium CG10_big_fil_rev_8_21_14_0_10_34_34 | reverse complement strand
ATTGGTTTTTCCTTTCAGAACCAATCTCAAAGACCAATATGCGCGCTGGATTTGTTTTGCAGATGCTAACAAATACCAAACGCAAAATATTCTATTTTCCTTTATAACAAATTATATATAAAAAGTCAAGACCCGACAGCGAATTGAACGCAAATCGGGTCTTTAATGGCTCCGCTCGGCCATATTTTGGCTAGATGCTTTGAGAAAGTATCTAGCCACCATTCTAGCGAATCCCTTCCTTCTTTGCCGAGACTCTGTATGATATGGAGTCAAGACAAAATGGTTTTCTGGTCTTTTCACCAGAGAAACGAAATTGAATGGGTTGAAAATATGATTCCAATAACCCGTTTTATCTCCTTTTTTCATAATATCAGCCATCCCTTTTTTGTAACGAAAGAGATTGGTCTGAAAATCTTCTTCGTTATCGTCATCCCACCTATCTCTAAGAATACAGTAGATCTCCGAATCTAAATTAAAGAGATCAATAGTGACAGGAGTATCCGGCACGGATGGTAAATAAAAATAACCATCTGTGGAATGATGTATATCTGCCCGACTCCTAAGGGCAGATTTGAATCTCAAACCATTAGGGTCCATGCCCTGTCGTCTAATCTCATTATAAACTCCAAAGTAAAAGAGTTTGCCCAAACGAGTGTCGGGATAAGCTGACCCAGTGTCACATTTAATCAAATCCATCATACTTTGACTGAAGGATTGATATTTTAGATAGTCGTGGTCGCCAACAAAATAGCGACCAAAAACCAACGCCTCAAAACTGTCGCCATTTTTGAAGAACATTTTTTTCTCCTATCCACACTATACCAAATATGTGTTTTTAAGTCAAATTTATTTATTCTTCCAATTATTAAAAGCGACCAATAAAGTAGAACCAACGAAAATAGAAGAATAAGTTCCAGCGGTGATACCAATAAGGAGAGCTAATGAAAAGTTTTTAATAGAATCAGGACCTAAAATATAAAGCATAAAGATGGCAAATAAAGTAGTGAGTGATGTGTTGATAGAACGGACAAGTGTTTGACTAATACTTTCCCCTACCACTATTGCAAAATCTTTACCTTCTCTAAGTTCATTATTTTTATGCAAATTTTCTCTAATCCTATCAAAAACAACAATAGTATCGTGAACAGAAAACCCAAGTATCACAAGGAGGGCAGTCACAAAAAGAGTATCTACTTCAAAACCATAAAAATGTCCAAGAAAAGCAAAGACCCCTGTTGGTATGAGGACATCATGAGTTAAAGCCAAGATAGTAACCAAACCATAAACCCAAGATGAAATCGGTTTAGAAACTTTTCTGAAAGCAAACGCCACAAACAAAACTATAGCCAAAAGGACCAACATTATTGATATCCAAGCTTTTTGGATGGCCTCTTTACCTAAAATCGGCCCAATGCTACTAAAAGTTTTTTCTATTGGAAAATATTTTCCTTCCAAGGACAGTCCTTGGACAATAGAATCTTTTTCAGTTGGCGATATTTCTTTTAATCTCAAAATAAATCCTTCACTAGATGACCTGACCGAAATATCTTTAAAATCAAGATTATTCAAAACCTGTTTTACTTCTTCGATGCTTGGCCTATCTTCAGAAAAAGAAACATTGAGCAAACTGCCTCCAGAAAAATCTATCCCCGGACGCAATCCCCAAAATAAAATTGAGAAAACCGAACCGAGCGCTAAAACAGCTGATATGGAATAAAATATTTTTTTGTATTTAACAACAAACATAAATTGATATTATGAATTTTATGAATCTTCACTCTTAGTAACGGCAAATAAAATAGTTCTTGAAGCGGTAACTGCAGAAAACATTGACACCAAAACTCCAATCAAAAATACCAGAGCAAACCCTTTTATAACCGGAGTAGAAGCAAAATAATACAAGATAACAGCAGTAATAATACTGGAAAAATTTGAATCTCTGATAGAACTCCACGCTCTGTGAAAACCTTCGTTTAAAGCATCATATTTATTTTTACCTTTTTTGAGCTCCTCTTTAGTCCTTTCAAAAATTAAAATATTAGCATCAACTGCCATCCCAATAGAAAGAATAAAACCAGCAATTCCAGCGGCAGTCAAAGTTACGGGTATGAGTTTAAATAAAATAAGATTTATAGTAGTGTATATAACCAAGGCAAGCATAGCTACAAAACCTTGAAAACGATACCAAGCCATCAAAAACAATGCCACGATAATAAAAGCGTAAAGACCTGCTTTTAAACTAGAATTTACCGCCAAATCTCCTAAAGTGGCGCCAATGGTCTCGGTACTTAAAAGAGAAATGGGCATAGGCAAAGTGCCATAATTTAAATCACGCACTACTTGTTTAGCTTCATCGGCAGTAAAATCACCCGTTATAACCGCTTCACCGCCTGAAATCTCTTCTCTTATGTAAGGAGCTTCTATAAGCTGACCATCTAAAAAGATACCCAAAACTTTATTTGTATTTTCTCTTGTTATTTTAGCAAAAAGATCTGCTCCTTCATTATTAAACTTCAAACCAATGATTGGTTTATTATTAAAATTTTGGTCAAATTGAATACTTGCTTTTTGGAGCATTCTTCCAGTCAAACCAGTCTCCAAAAAAGCTTCAGGAGTATTTAAAATGTTTTCATCTGTTGTCCCCCCATTTATTCTATCTTGAACTTCTTTAGATAAAAGTTTAAATTCTAGAATAGGAGTTTCTCCTATTTTCTTTACTGCTTCATTTATATCTGTTATTCCCGGTAATTCAACAATAAGTCTCTGTTCTTTGCTATCTCCAAAAACACCACCTTCTTCTACTTGAATAATTGGTTCAGATACCCCAAAGAGATTGATACGTCTTTCAATAGTATCTCTAAGGGCTTCCATCGCTGAAGAAACTTCATTACTGTCAATTTTTGATATATCTGCCTTATAAACTAAATGAGTGCCACCAGAGAGGTCAAGTCCTAATTTGAATTTATTATTTGAATCTTCCGCTTTTTCACTATTCCAAACAAAAAAACCAGCGGCAATCGCCATTACTACTATTATTATTGCCCAAAACCTGTATTTAGCCATATAAGTAGATATTATAGGAAATTTAACATAAACACAACTTCTCAATTTCCTAAGGGGACCCCTTAGGATTCTAAATATGAATTTTTAAAAGTAAGCCATTCAAAAATATCTTTATCGAAAACTTTTTTATTAACAAAGTAATCAGGGAAATCTTTTGGAAAAATTATTTTGTTTTCTGACCTCTTTTTATTACGATAATCATTATAACTACTCCAATAATATTTATTTAAAAATTCATTAGTATTTTCAATATTTTGCAATCCCCTATCTTTCCAAAAAGGATCAATCAATTTTACTGGATTTAAATGAATATAAGAAAAAATATACTTTGCGTATCTATCATTGTCTATGTGTGATGATTTAAACGTTCCTTCAAAAAGTTTTCCAGTCCTCTTGTGTTTTTTATTAAAATACATTGAATAGGCAGTGCATAATTTTCCCATAAACAAAGAAACTGGATTATCTGCAAGATTTTCCTTATTTGGAGTTATATAAATATGAAAATGGTTTG
The DNA here is from genome assembly GCA_002771075.1 of Candidatus Zambryskibacteria bacterium CG10_big_fil_rev_8_21_14_0_10_34_34. GTDB lineage: Bacteria > Patescibacteriota > Minisyncoccia > Phycocordibacterales > WO2-35-19 > WO2-35-19. The sequence goes on along the minus strand of PCXM01000013.1, from coordinate 6,488 downwards.
GCATTAACACCCAAGCACCAATAGAAACTATAGGATCTCCCTTATCAAAATCCCAAGCATCAATTTTTCTATCTACTATATATTCTTTAAATTTTATCCTTTTAAGGGAATTACATAAGTAAAGAAGTTTTACAAATCTATCTCTATCTTTATCATCAAAAAAAATATCTTGTTTGGTATTACCACGATTATAAATATGATAATACTCATTAATAACAAAAGATTCTGTTCTAGTTGTCATAAATAAATAATACCATAACTTCAAAAACAAATCCTAAGGGGAGACCTTAGGATTTATTTATACCTTTTAGACATTATTTAAATTCGAGATAACTACCTGCTTTTTCTACATTAAGAATAGACCTTGCTAAACCTTGCTCTCCACCCATATCTTTTAAATTACCTTCTGGTATTGCAGATAAAAATTCTGCCAATTTTTTGCCGCTTCTCGAATTTCATTTACAAAAACAGCAACAGATTTACTTTTATCCCCTCTTTCAAGAGAATATTTTAATCCTCTATCATCTACTTCGGTTGTTCCTTCAGGATTAAAATGTAAATACACATCATAATGTTCATTATAAACAAAATTTACAGTTTCCCCTTTAGCCAAAAGACTAACTATTTCTTCAGGAGATTTTGCTTCAATCCCTTGTTTATCCTCTTGTGAGAATTCATCAATTTTTTTAAATTGATCTTCATTTTCTAACATAATTTTATGTTATTTATAATAACTTAATTCTACCCCCCCCATTAAAAAAACAAGCGGCAACAAAATATAAATTTAATAAATTCTATTTCCTAAGGGGAGACCTTAGGATTTATCTAGGTGCCACTTCTAGATAGTAAAGCCTTGACGGTTTTGAGGGCGATTTTTAAATCAAGCATAAAGGAGCGGTTTTTAATGTAATAAAGGTCGTAGGAAAGTTTGCAACGAGTTTTTTCGGCATCTGCATTTATTTTAGGAGGGTCAGTATGATAAAGTTGTGCCCAACCAGAAAGTCCCGGTTTTAATAAATGTCTAACGTTGTAGTAAGAAATCTCTGATTCATAATATTTGACTAAAGTCGGTATCTCTGGGCGAGGACCAATCATAGATAAATCTCCCTTAAGAACGCTCCAAAGTTGTGGCAATTCATCAATACGAGTCTTTCGTAAAAAATTACCAACTCTTGTAACAGTGGCTTCTTTTGCTATTCCATCTTCCTCTCTATGTTCTGTCATACTTCTAAATTTTAGAGTCCTGATTATTTTATTGTTTTTGCCTACCCTTTTTTGTTCAAAATAAATACTACCACCATCATCAATCTTTATAGCCAAAAAAACAAAAGGATAAAAAATCAAAGAAATAATCCCTCCAACAAAAGACAGCGCTATATCCATCATCCGTTTCAAAATATCGTAAGTCACCCGAGATTCAGTAGAAATATTTTCTAAAAACCAATTATAACGCACCAAAGATAAAGGCACTTTATCAAAAATATCTTCATAAACTTTATACATATCTATAAACTTCACTTGAGAAAAGATGAGGTTATAAAGATGGGGCAAGATTGGTTCTACTTTTTCATTTTTTAAATCTATTGCTATTATTTGCACTTCTTCAGAATAAACTCTAGCAAGTATTTCATCTCGAAAATCCACACCCTCTATCCGATTTAAATCAACTGAAGAAATAAACTCCAAGCCATACCTAGGATTATTATTTACTTCTTCTAGTAAATCTTTCATCTCCTCCCCGCT
>PCXM01000013.1:0-4734 GCA_002771075.1 Candidatus Zambryskibacteria bacterium CG10_big_fil_rev_8_21_14_0_10_34_34 | reverse complement strand
ACCATATATTCTCCAAAAAAGAATAAACCCAAAAGATATAACAAGGTAAATAAATAGATTAGTTTTAGGAGCAATACCGAAATAAGGAATGAAATAAAAGAAAAGAACCGCAATAAAACTATTAGCCAATTGAGCATTAAAAACAGTGCTAGGAAGTCTGCTTTTCAATATCAAAGTATGTTTTTCATAAAGTCCGGCAATAAAAAATATTAAAATCCAAACACCGATGATAATAGAAAATGGTTCAAAATGTAAACTCAAAGAAGATTTTGAAGGTATATCCCAATAGCGCAAAGTTAAAGACAGCCAGAGAGAAAAATACAGCAATACAATATCGCCTAAAAATAATGCTACTGTTTCAGTTTTACCAGATATGGTCATATTAAGATAGTATCATACAATAACTAGTAATTTTAATCAATTTGTGTAAGAATTTTATATCGTATGCATAAAAAGAAAAAAATTTTATATGTTATAACCAAAGGAAACTTTGGGGGCGCTCAAAGATATGTTTATGATTTAGCCACCTCTTTATCTAAAGATGGATATGATGTTGTGGTTGCTTGTGGTTCCTCCGTCACTGAAGACATAGTAGGCAATAAAGGTTTAAAAGAAAGATTAGAAGAAAAAGAAATTAGAGTAATAAAGTTGGCATCAGCTCAAAGAAATATCAATCTTTTAAGAGATTTAAAAACTTTTTTTGATATTTGGAAAATGATACGACAAGAAAAACCAGATATATTACATATAAATAGCTCAAAAATAGGAGGCCTCGGCTCTCTAGCTGGGCGACTAACTCGAACTCCTCGCATCATATTTACAGCTCATGGCTGGGCTTTCAATGAAGAGAGGAGTTTAACTTCCAAATTTTTTATACTACTATTGCATTGGATTACTGTAATCCTCTCTCACCAAACCATTGTTGTTTCAAACAAAACAAAAAAAGATATTTTTTGGATGCCATTTGTTAAAAATAAAATAAAAGTAATACACAATGGAATCAAAAATTTTGAAAAAACTGAAAAATGTGAAGCAAGACAAATATTGGCCAAAAATTATACAGAAAAAATCATCATCTACTCTATTTCTGAACTTCATAAAAATAAAGGGCTTGATATCGGTATCAAAGGCATAGCCCTATTACCAGAAGAGTTAAAAGGAAAGGTGCTTTATTGTATTGCAGGAATGGGTGAAGAAAAAGAAAATTTAGAAAAATTAGTCAAAGAATTAAATCTTAAAAAACAAATAAAGTTTTTGGGTTTTTTGGATAATGCAAAAAACATCTTATCCGGAGCAGATATATTTTTATTCCCTTCCCGCACTGAAAACTTGCCTTTTGCCATCTTGGAAGCAGGGCTTTCTGATCTACCAATTATAGCAACTAACGTTGGGGGCATATCAGAAATAATAAAAGATATGGAAAGTGGTATATTAATCCATCCTAAAAATCCGAAAGAAATCGCCGAAGCTTTGATGTATCTTTTAGAGCATCAAGATAAACAAAAAGAATTTGGAGAAGAAATTAAAAAGACCATAGTAAGCTTCTTTTCTCTAGAAAAAATGTTAAATGAGACGATTAAGCTATACCAATGATTTCGTTTTTAGCTTCCTCTTTATTGATGGCTCTAGAATAAAAACGTTGACCCAAAAGAATACCGACACCTATAAATTCTGCTAATAAATGACTGCCTCCATAACTCATAAAAGGCATAGTGATGCCGGTTACCGGTAAAAGCCCTACATTCATACCTACATGAATAACAAAATGTGAAAGAAAAATTGAAGCTAATCCTAAACCATATAAAGTCTCAAAATTAGTAGCCCCTCTTTTTGAGATATCTATTATTCTCCAAAAAACTATTCCATATAAACTAAAAAGAATAACCGCGCCCACAAATCCCCATTCTTCAGTAAATGCCGCAAAAATAAAATCGGTTTCGTATTCTGGTAAAAATTTTAATTTTGACTGACTTCCTAAACCAACCCCTTTGCCAAAAATTTCCCCAGAACCAACAGTAATAGTAGATTGATAAGCATTATAGCCGGCCCCAGAAAGATCAGTTAAAGGATTAATAAAAGAAATAATTCTCGCTTTTTGATAATCTTGAAAAACAAAAAACCAAAGACCTAAAAAAATAATGAGAACAGACAAAATAACTGCCAATAAATGTTTCTTTGATATACCCGAAAACAAGACCATAGCGAGCCATATAAAAAAAATTATGATGGCTGAACCAAAATCGGGCTGAAGAAAAACTAAAATAAAAAGAATGAAAGCATAAAATCCAGAAACCAAAATATGTCTAATATTAGCTATCTCTATATGTCTTCTAGAAAAATATTTTGCTAAAAGAATAACCAAGACTATTTTTACAAAATCAACCGGCTGAAAAACAAAAGCCCCAAAATCAAACCAACTTTGAGCCCCCTTAAAAACAGAACCCAAAACAAACAAAGCGAGCAATATAATACAAGAACCGACAAACAAAATTATGATAGAACCGCTTCTACGCAAAAAACGCCAATCCACAAAACTGGCTGAAAATAAGGCTAAAATGGAAATTATTAACCATATTATCTGTCTAACAAAAAAACCTCCTTCTTCAACAAAAGAATTCATAGTCAAAATACCAGCTACTGATATAAAAAATAAAGCCCCAAAAAGCAACCAATCAAAGGAATAATTTATTTTTTGAATGATAAACCTGATCATCTTATATAGAAGTTCCAAATATCTTGTAGCTTATCTCTATTCTAGCGGGAATTTCCTGACAAATATCAGATGAAATATTATCATAAATGGTTTTTAGATTTTTGGCAGATGGGGCGAAAAAATAATTATCTTTTTCAGAAACCAAAGTTTTCAAAAATAGCTCGTTTATTTCATCCCCCAAACCAATAGTATAAATAATAACTCCACCAGCTTTGGCGTTTGTAGCTTCTTTTAAAGCAATACTTTCCGCATATTTTATGTCATCTTCTTCGGTTCTACCTGTGGGATTTTTTGGATTATTAGCAATACCATCAGTTAAAAGAATAATTATATTTGAAGAATTTTCTTCTGCTCTAGCAGAAACTAATTCTTGCCAACCTGAATGCAATGCTTCAAAAATATTTGTATATTGAATACTTCCTTCTTCAATACTAATACCCTCCACCGCCTCTGTAGCAAAATTAAGATCTGAAGTCAAATTTGAATCTATCGGATCTTTAGCTTTGGTAGCAAAAGAAACTACTCCTATCTTATCTTTAGGACTCAATTGCATCACAAAAGATTTGGCAGCTGCCTTAGCGGTAGTGAGAGGTTCTGGCGGATTTGATCCTGAAGAAGCCATTGAACCAGATCTATCCAAAAGAAGCATCACATTTGAAGGTGATTCACACGTTTTAGAACCTAGTTCAAAAGGTTTTGGCCAAGTAAAGAAAATGTTTGTCTCTTCATTTTTTTTCAAACTTTCTACAAAAGTCCTAGAAGTAGCAATAGCATTATCATTACCATCAAAGATGGCTATTACCAATTCTATGTTTTTAATTTCTTCAGTGCTATTATTTTTAACATTAGCTTCTACCCGAGGGATATTGTCCAATCTTAAAAGTGGGCTATGAGTTATATCTATATCTTCTCCTTTTTTATCATTTTTTTGCCAAACTATATTATCTCCAATTTCAAAAACAGCTCTTCTAGGCCTGATATTGTCTTTAATTTCAATTAAACCTTCAAAGACACCTACTGTTTTGTTTTTTGGTAAAATAGTGGCACTTTTTCTTTCTTCTAAAATATTATTTTTTTCGTCATATATGGTAAGTTTATACGGCATATAAATAGCATCAACATTTATATTAGAATTTTCTATATAAATAAGAGCGCTCCAAAGTCCGGGCGAAACTTCAAACAACCTAGGATCCCATCTGATAATTGGTTTTATAACATCACCACTACAAATAAGAGTGCACGAACCTCCACAATCAATTCCACTTTCATCTCCATTTTTTAAATTATCAAAACAAGTTGGAGCGTGATACCAATATTTCCAAAAAATAGCAAAAGCAATGGCTGATAGCACTATCACTATCCCTCCTAAATAAATACTTTTTCTGCGAGATGCCCAAGGGCTCATTTCTTCCATATATTAAGTATAAATTAAAAACTTGGTTCTGGCGACTAGCTACTTTCCCCTGAATGAGTATCATCGCCTCAACAGAGCTTAACTTCCGTGTTCGGAATGAGAACGGGTGTGACCTCTGCGACAAATCACCAGAACTAAATTTTTAATAAACAGACTTAAGAACCACCAATTTAGAGTAGTCGCATGAGGCAGGACAAATTTTTGAAATTAAAATTAAACATGTGGATTTTCGAATTTCCTAATAAGATCGGGAAATTAGTACGCCTCGGCTTAATGCATTACTGCACTTATACCTAGCGCCTATCAACGTGATAATCTCTCACGATCCTTAAAGATTCCTAATCTTGGGGTTGGCTTCCCTCTTATATGCTTTCAGAGGTTATCCATTCCCGACTTAGCTACCCTGCGATGCTCTTGGCAGAACAGCAGGTAGACCAGAGGTCAGTTCAACTCGGTCCTCTCGTCACTTAATTAATTTTGAAACAATTTTCAAAATAATTTATCCCCTATCACTAGGAGCGCAGACTATATCTTCATCCTTCGACAAGCTTAGGACAAGCCCATCAAGTCGGATGTTGGCATATTATAAGTATAAGCCGTCGTCCTC
>PCXM01000005.1:5320-9276 GCA_002771075.1 Candidatus Zambryskibacteria bacterium CG10_big_fil_rev_8_21_14_0_10_34_34 | reverse complement strand
AAGTTCGGATTTTGTTCAGGAGACACAGCAACCAATTTTTAAGGAACATAGTGACTATAAAAATTGAGCTCCCTGAGCGAAGCGAAGGGCTGTTTAATTTATGAAATATTTTGTATATATTCTCCAATGCTCCGACAAAACTCTTTATGTTGGTTGCACCAATGATCTCACAAGAAGACTAGAGCAACATAACATCTCCAAATGGGGAGCACATTACACCAAAATCAGAAGACCGGTAAAATTGAAATATAAGGAAATATTCAAAACATTAAAGAAAGCAAGACAGAGGGAGGCAGAAATCAAGAGGTGGGGAAGAGAAAAGAAGTTAAACTTGATAAAGTTGGACGAGCCGTAGGTCTTATTATAGTTATTATTTTAGTAATGATATATTATTTAATTAAATATATTCTAAAATAGCCAAAACCTCTTTAATAACTAAGTTAAAAAATTATGGAAAATTGTATTTTTTGTAAAATAATAGAAAAAAAAATTCCAAGCCATATCATTGATGAAGATGATAAATTAATAGTCCTTCTTTCCCTTGAAAACCATCCTTTGATTGTTCCAAAATCTCACATAACAGATATTTTTTCTTTGGATAATGAAATTGGCGCATTGATTATGAAAAAAGCAATTAAAATTGCTAAAGCCACAAAAGATGGACTGAATTGTGATGGAATTTATTTAGCTCAAGCAAACGGAAAAGCAGCAGGACAAGATGTCTTTCATTATCATCTTCATCTCTATCCAAAATGGAACAATAAAGAAGAAAATCATTTGGCCGAAAAAAAGGAAATTTTGGTTAGCAAAATTAAAGCAAAATTATAGCTCTTAAAATAATAATTTTATAAAAATTTAATGAATAAAAAAATTGGCTTCTATATTAAAATAGTAATATAATTTTATATAAGAGTTTTAAACTCTTATTATTAATAATATAAATCGTATGGCAAAAGGAGATGGACATAAAAAAGAAAAGAAGAAACCTAAAAAAGAAAAGTAGCTTTGGTTTTTAAATAATCAAATACAACCACATCCAAAAAGTTTGGGTTATTACCATATTATATAAATGAAACTAATCGCTTTAATATTTTCATCTTTTTTTATAATGCTGGCTTCTTTAGTTGGAGTTTTTTTTACTATCAAATTTTTAAGTGATTGGACGAAAAAAAATATAAGATATTTATTGGCTTTTGCTTCTGGAGTATTTACTATCGTTAGTTACAACTTAGTAAATGAAGCATTGGAGCTTGGCACCAACACCTTTTTTGTTTGGATGGCCATTATTTGTGGATTTCTTATATTTTTGATTGTGGAGAGATTTTATCCTGATATCCATTGTCATCACGATAATCAAAAATGTTTGTCAAAAAATTTAAATGGGGGAGCTAAAAAAATTTTAATTGGCGATGCTTTTCATAACATAGGAGATGGTGTTCTTTTGGCGCCAATTTTTGTAGCCAATATCAAACTTGGTTTAATGGTTGCTTTTGGTATCCTTATTCATGAAATAGTTCAAGAAATATCTGAATTTTTTGTTTTAAAAAATGCCGGTTATTCTACTAAAAAAGCTTTGACTTTAAACTTTTTGACTTCAAGCACTATCTTGATTGGAGCCATTGGGGGCTTTTATCTCTCTTCTTTGAAATATTTGATTGGACCATTTGTCGGCTTTACGGCTGGTGTTTTTATTTATATTCTTTTAGCTGACCTTGTTCCAAAATCAATCAGACACTCTCGTCAAGAGAAAAAATATTTTAACTATATTGTTTGGACTATCTTCGGTATTTTTTTAATTCTCTCTGTTAATTTTTTGGTAGGAAATTGAATCAACTTTTTAACATTGGAATTTATAATAGATATGTTATATAATCAGCTTATTATCATTTAATAGAATAATTTTTAAAATATGGCAAAAACAAATTCTGCTTTTATGAAGCCACTGACTTTGAGCCCAGAGCTTGAAGCTGTAGTTGGTAAAGGTCCAATGCCCCGATCAGAAATAGTATCAAAAATATGGGTTTATATCAAAGCCAACAATCTTCAAGATACAAAAGACAAAAGAATCATCGTTTCAGATGAAAAACTTTTAAAAGTTTTTGGTGGCGAAAAGACTGTGCATATGATGAAAATGGCCGGACACATTTCTAAGAACGTTTCTTAGTCTCAATTCAGAACAAAAAAGAAACACTTGGGTGAAGACATCCGAGTTTTTCTTTTTTAAATTTGTTTTAATTGAATAAATAATGTATAATAGAAATAATCTCCCTCGCGGGATTTTATTTTTCAAGTTATAACAAAATGGAAATACGCAACATAGCAATCATAGCCCACGTAGACCACGGCAAAACGGCCTTAACAGACGCCATCTTAAAACAGACCGGTTTTGAAGAAGAAGGAGTCTCTATGGATTCAAACACTCTTGAAAAAGAGCGTGGTATTACTATTTATTCTAAAAATGCCTCCGTTATTTATAAAGATACTAAAATAAATATAGTAGACACTCCGGGGCATGCTGACTTTGGTTCAGAAGTAGAGCGTATTTTGCGTTCCATTGATTCAGTGCTTCTAGTCGTGGATGCTCAAGAAGGACCAATGCCTCAAACTAGATTTGTTTTAAAAAAATCTTTAGAAATTGGTCATAAACCGATAGTGGTTTTAAATAAAATAGATAAAAAAGCAGCTGATCCACAAAAAGCGCACGATGAAATATTTGAATTATTTTTTGATCTCGGAGCAACTGAAGAACAATTAGATTTTACTACCATTTATGCTATCGCCAAAAATGGAGTAGTTATGAAAAATTTGAAAGACAAAGGTGAAAATATTTATCCCTTATTGGATACAATCTTAGAAAAAATACCACCAGCCAAAAATGATAAAGAAGCTCCTCTCAAAGCACAACCTTTTAATCTCGCTTATGATAATTTTTTAGGCCGAATGGCTATCGCTAGAGTTTACCAAGGCACTATCAAAGATGGACAAAAAGTTTTTGTTAAAAAATCTTCTGGTGATATAGAAGAAGGAAAAATAATAAAAATGTTTACTTTTGAAGGTATCAAAAGAAAAGAAGTTAAAGAGGTGGAAGCGGGGGATATTGTAATGCTCGCTGGTCTACCAAATATATATATCGGAGATACTATAGTTTCTGATCCAGCGACAGAGAGTCTGCCTATTATCAAAGTAGACGAACCAACTATCGCCTTAAATTTTTTAGTTAACAATTCTCCTTTTGGCGGCCGGGAAGGAAAATTTGTTACTAGCAGACAAATAAGAGAACGTCTAGAAAAAGAACTTGAGGTAAATGTCGGACTAAAAGTAGATTTCGAAGGAGATAATATAAAAGTTTATGGCAGAGGAGAGCTCCACATCGCTATTTTACTAGAAAATATGCGCCGAGAAGGATTTGAACTTCAAGTTTCAGAGCCACAAGTTATTATAAAAGAAATAGATGGAATAAAAAGCGAGCCATTTGAAGAAATCACTATTGATATACCAGAAGAAATGCAAGGAGTGGTGATAGAAAAATTGAGCAAACGTGGAGCTGTGATGTCTAGCACCAAAGCTCATAATGACCATCTTCGTCTTCTTTTTGAAGGTCCAACTCGTGGACTTCTTGGTTATAGAAATCAATTTGTGATTGATACTAAAGGTGAAGGTATCTTTTCTAGTCAGGTAATCGGCTTCAAACCTTACGCTGGAAAAATACAAAAGAAAAATACCGGCTCAATGGTCTCTATGACAAAAGGCAAAGCTTTAGCTTTTGCTTTGGACAATCTTCAAACCAGAGGAACTCTTTATATCGGCCCAACAACTGAAGTCTATGAAGGGATGGTGGTCGGCAATACTGCCAAAGGAGACGATATGGTAGTCAATCCAACCAAAGGAAAACAGTTAACCAATATGCGCGCCAGTGGTAGTGATGACAAAGTATATTTAGCACCACCAACACTGAT
>PCXM01000005.1:0-5305 GCA_002771075.1 Candidatus Zambryskibacteria bacterium CG10_big_fil_rev_8_21_14_0_10_34_34 | reverse complement strand
AAAATGGATTAGAGATAATGTCTGAAGATGAATACTTAGAAATTACTCCAAAATCTACTCGCATCCGCAAAAAATACTTGACCGAACTAGAACGTACTAAAATGACTAAAAAATAAAGCTTAATTAATACAAGGACTCTCCTTGTATTAATTTAATTTATTAAAGATTGGATACCGTCCCAAAAGCCATCACCATCAGTATCACGAATCTTAGGACTGGTTTTAGCACAAATCTCTCCCTCTTTTGGTGATAAACATTCTTCATTATAATCCGCTATACCATCTTCATCTTTATCTTCAGTATAAATAATCAACCTATCATCAATCTCTTCTCTAGAAGCAACACCCTTACTGATAGTAGCTCCCTTAAATGGACTAAAACTTAAAAGTTTAAGACTTTCATTGTCTTTAACAAAAAAGATAATGGCTCTATGGCGACCCAAAATACTATCATCTTCTTCTATTTTAAAATCAGTTGCTAAAATAATCTGCTTTTCATCACTCCAAATATTTACAAAATTTTCTTTCTTTAAAACACTTCCATATTGGTAAGCCAAACTCATCCTTGCCTTACAATCAATTATGTCTTTAGTGTCCTCACAAATTGGAGCTACTTTGTAGACAATACCCTTAACCCCTTCTAAATTTTGCTCTTTATTATATTTTAGATATTTTTGAAAAGTCTCCCAAGCTACATTTTTGGGAGAATTAGAAAGTGGCAAATCTTGACCAAAAAAATCTGGTTCAATTTGGCTCAAACCATCATAACTTGAGTCGCTTATGTTTGTCTTTGGAGTAGTGGTAGATACATCAGAAATACCGCTTTTAGATTCAGAAATAAAAAAAATCAAAACAACTATGATAACAACTAATCCAACAATGCCTAATATTTTTTTGATATTCATTTTTATATTTTTATATTTTTATAATAACAATCCGAAAGCTCTTTTAAAAAGCCGGGACCATTATAAATCATACCCGTTATTAGAGCTACCAAGTCAGAACCAGCTTCAAATTTTGCCACCATATCTTCTTTAGACATCACCCCACCACAGCCAATAATAGTAAATCTTTTGCCATAAATTTCTCTCGTTTGTTTGATTAATTTATTTGAAGTTTCAAAACACGGTTTACCACTTAGTCCTCCTTGATAATTTTCTGGGGCTTCATCTCTATAAACTAGAGAATTATAATCTTTGTTTAGATTGCCAATAATCACCCCTTTTATACCTTCAAATCTTTCTATTATTTTAAGTAATTTATCAAACTCTAGCCACTCTAGATTTATAGGCATCTTAACATAAATAGGTTTAGAGCAGGGGATAGAGGAAATTTTTGTTAATAATATTTCAAGCAAATCAGGAACAGTGAAAGATTCTCCTCCAAATGCGTTTGGACAAGAAATATTGAGAGTATAATAATCTCCCACATTTTCTTCATTTAATCTTTTAAAACTATAAAAATAGTCAGCCAAACCCTCTTCTGTTGAGCAAGTTTTTTTATCATTAGTCCTAGCAATAGAAACACCTACTACAAAAGCATTTTGTTTTTTGTATTTTTTTAGTCGCTCAATAATAGTTTCTACGCCTTCATTGGCTAAACCTTTGTTAACTAAAATACTTTTTGATTTAATGAGTCTCTTGAGACGAGGTTTTTTATTTCCCATACAAAATCTTGCCGTAACAGAGCCGACCTCAACTCCACCAAAAGAAATATCCGACAAAATAGCCGGAAGTTTGGCATTGTAATCAAAACCTGCAGAAAGAATAAAAGGGGTCTGGTAGGTTAGACCATCAACTGTTTTAGAAACATCTGCCTCTTTATAGCCATAAAAAAACCTCACTATTTTTTTAAAAAATACACTTTTACCAGCAAAAGTGCCTATAAAAACAAAAAAATTATGAACTTTTTCTGGGTCAAATCTAAACAATATCGGTTTTAGAACTTTTTTATATAACATAAAGAAATCTTATTATATAATATAAAAAAAGACCAGTTAAACAAATCTTTTGCTATAATGTTAATCTAAATAATTATCCACAATTAATATTTTTGACTTTTATTTAATATATATGTAATATCTATATTTAGAAGTATAATTCCCACTGAAGGAGAAAGCATTGCTCAATAACAGAATTCGGTTAAGAGGAAAATCAGTTGCTAATGCTGCGGCTGATGGAGAAATTTTTCATTTGAAAGGGAGCGATAGTGTTGACCCCAATGCGTTTGCCTCAATGCTGGCAAGACGCCTTGGGGTTGAGGTTACTGTCATTGCGTCTCCAAATCCTCCGCCAGGTGGAGTCCTAGCTCTTGTCCAAAATATACCAGAAGGGGAAATGGACCGAGCTCAATGTGAGTTTTATCGGTATTGCTGACACGATGGCCGGCACGTTAGGCGTGCCGGCTTTTCCTTTGTTTAAAAAAGCTTATTTATCCACAGTTTTTGACCAAAAACTTGCGTTTTTTATTATTAAATGCATAATTGACGATGGAGCAAGTACCTCTCCAAATCCAAATTCCCGAAAGGTTTTTTGAAAATGTCGACTCAAGCCCAGCCCCGCCCAAAACAAAAGCCTGCTATAGTTTTGATTCCGTGCAAAGGTTGTGGTTATCGAAACAACCCAAACGTAATCAAACGAACAGGTGAGTGCTACCTTTGCCATCAGGAGATCGTTTTCCTGAAGAAACGATGTAACCAAAGGCACTAATACTCGATCGTCCTTTCGAGTCCAGCCCCTCATCGCGTGCCACGCGATGAGGGTGCTTTTTATTATTATTTGCTATAATTTAAAAATGCTGATAGATAAATATCAAAAAGCCAAATATATATTTGTAGTCGGGATTGGTGGCTCCGACTTGGCCTCCAAAGCAGTCTGGAGTGCTATCACTTTACATAAATCAAATATAGACAAGAAATTATTTTTCCTTGAATCTCCAGATATTCGTGAATATGAAGAAATAACCAATTTTGTTAAAAATAAAATAGCAAACTTAGAAGAAGTTGTTTTGATTGTCATAAGCAAATCTGGCCAAACAGCTGAAACTTTGGAGGCCTATCACAAAACATTTGATATTTTATTCAAAAAATTTGGTCCTCTTGCAAGCGATAGAGTCGTTGTTATATCTACTCCCAATTCACCACTTTGGAAATTAGCCGAAAAAGGCACCATCAAAAAAATAGCTTGGGATGAAGACGTGGGCGGACGTTTTAGTGCCTTTACTGTAGCCCATACTACAGTGATATCTTTAGCCGGACTAGATGCTGATGCTTTTGTAGCTGGAGGCAAAGAGATAGATAAAAAGTATGAAATAGAAGATGAAAATGGTGAAGTAAAACACTTGGCTAAAAATATTTATAATAATTATGAGAAGGGTTTTGATATTTTAGATTTTTTTATTTTTAATTCGGAACTTGAAGATTTGGGGAAGTGGTGCAGACAGCTCATAGCAGAAAGTTTGGGTAAAGAAAATGAAGAAGGAGAGAAGATTGGGCTCACTCCCACAGTCTCTATTGGTCCCGTTGATATGCACTCTATACTCCAGCTCAACTTGGGTGGTCCTAAAAATAGATTTACCATATTTATAAAATCTCTCTTTGAAATAAAAAATAGCGTAAATGATAAAGCTTATGAAGATGTATCCAAAGCATACAAAGAAGCAGATTTGCCATTTGTAAAATACGAAATAGAAAAAATAAACGAAAGAGAGCTGGGCAGTTTTATGGCTTATATGATAAATGTTACTTTAGAGTTGGCTAAACTATTTAAAGTAAACCCTTATGGTCAGCCAGCAGTAGAGGAATATAAAAAACATTTAACCGAAAATAATTAATAATAATATAAATCCCGTTAGAAATAATATGAAATACCCGCTATACTTAAACTTAATAAAAAAATTATTAAAAACTAAATTTCTAACGGGATGAATTCAATTCTTTTTGATATTGGAGCAACTAAAATAAGAATGGCATATTCGGCAGATGGAGAGATATTTGAGGAGCCAAAAGTTGTTGAGACACCAAAAAATTATAATGATTGTCGAGATATTTTTAATAAACTAATCAGAGATCGTAGCAACGGTAGAGAAATAAAATCAATAGCTGGTGGAATGAGCAGAAGCATCTCTGATTGGAATCCTGAAAAATTAAAAGAAGACCTAGACAAAGATTTTGGGGTTTCTGTTTTTATAGAAAATGATGCTGCCATAGTAGGACTTGGAGAAGCAAGTTGGGGTGCTGGTAGAGGTTTTAATATTGTAGCTTATATAACAGTTTCTACAGGAGTAGGTGGTGCTAGAATAGTAGAAGGCAAAATTGACGAATATGCTATCGGTTTTGAACCTGGTAAACAAATAATGAACATTGATTCAGGAGAGACTCTTGAGGACCTTATCTCCGGCAAAGCTTTATCCAAAAAGACAGGCAAAAATCCTAAAGAAATAACAGACCAAAACATTTGGGATGAACACGCAAAAATTTTAGCTGTTGGATTAAATAATATTATTGTTGAATGGTCACCGGATGTAGTGGTCCTCGGTGGTTCAATGATAACGGGCGACCCAGCTATACCAATAAACAAAACAGAAGAACATCTAAAAGAAATTTTGAAAATATTTCCAAAACTTCCTCTTATTAAAAAAGCCGAGCTTGGAGATTTTGGAGGACTTTATGGAGCTTTGGCTTTCCTCAAAGATACTGGTCAGTAAATAGAATAAAAAGAAAGCAAAAAAACCAGCGCAAGCGCTGGTCTGCATTTTAAACCTCTAAAAAGAAGTTCCGCAGGGGGCTGGTTGTCCAGACCAACCCCCCTCTCTCCAAATCCCTCTCCCTCAAGAGGAAATCCATTTATACAATAGCAAATCCATACTTTTTGTCAACTCATTTTTAGAGTTATGCAACAAAAATACTTAAAAATAAATAGTAAAAAAATTAGACCAAAAATATGTTGATAATGCTATAATTGTTTTATGATAAAAAAATTTTAGTTTTAGTCGGCCATCCAGATAGCAATAGTTTCAACACCATCCTAGCCGATGCTTATGCCGAAGGAGCGAGAGAAGCAGGAAATGAAGTAAAGAGAGTCAATCTAGGAGATTTAAATTTTGACCCCATCTTACATAAGGGCTACAAAGAAATCCAAGAACTTGAACCAGATTTGAAACAAATTCAAGAAGACATAAAATGGTGCGAGCATTTTGTTATTTTTTATCCATCTTGGTGGTCTACTATGCCGGCTATACTCAAAGGAATGTTTGATCGCATTTGGCTACCGGGATTTGCTTTCCAATTTAATGAAAAAGGAACTTTT
>PCXM01000023.1 GCA_002771075.1 Candidatus Zambryskibacteria bacterium CG10_big_fil_rev_8_21_14_0_10_34_34 | reverse complement strand
CGCTGAAAAAACAACCATAGTTGCCACATCGCCATCAGTTAAAACATATGGACCAATTGAAATCTCTTCTGCTCTTAAAGCTGTTTTTACTCTTTCGTCAATTCCCTCATAACGACCGGTAACGAAGATCATTTCTTTATATTTTTTGGTCCAATCATAAGCCATTTTTTGATTGAACATTTTGCCTTTAGCTGAAAAGATGACCACTTTGGTTTTTTTGTTTTTTATCTTCTTTTTGATTTTGGTAAATGTTTTTAAGATTGGTTCTGCTTGTAAGACCATACCAGCTCCTCCTCCATATGGTTTTTCATCAACTCGTAGATATGGTTTATCATTTTTCTTTTGAGCTCCAGTTGGTTTTACAACATCACGAGGATTATACAAAGAAAATTTTATTTTTTTATTTTTTATGGCGCGCGCTAAAATAGACTCATTTAAATAAGATTTAAAAATATCTGGAAATAAAGTGATTATGTGAAAATTCATAGAAAAATAATACCATAAAAATAAAACTACGTCTATCTATAAGATAAACATAGTTTTATTTTTTGAAATTTATTTATTACATTTTTAGATCTTCCATCACATCATCTACAGAATCAATTTTATGTGCCACAGAAGTATCTCTCCTAGGTTCTGGTCTTTTACCACCTTCTGGCTCATTTATTTTTAAGTTTACTCTAGCGTTGTTTTTCATCCCAACTACTCTAAGTAAAATCCTAATAGCTTTGGCGGTGTTGCCTGACCTTCCTATAATTTTACCCATATCTTCTGGGTGTACATCTAGACTGAGAAGAACCCCCATTTCGTCTACGGTGCGGTTAATCTTTACGGCCTCTGGATGATCTACCAATCCTCTGACTAGATAATCCAAAAATTCTTGATCTTTTTCCATTGTATTGCTGTTACCTGCTAATAATCTAATTATACATTAATCTGTTTTTTCATCCACTACTTCTTCTGGTGTTTCTTCTATAATTTTTTCGGGTTGAATCGGTTCACTTTCGGTTGGTGTTGGAGCTGATTCTTTGACTATTTCCGCTTCAGTTGCCTCTGCTTTTGGCTCTTTTGTGGCTACTTCGTCTTTCTCTTTAATTATGGGTGTTTTTTTAGATAAAACATTTATTTTTTTTCCATCAATAAACTTTTTATCAACAAGAAAGTTATGCACAGTATCAGATAATTTTGCTCCTTTTGATATCCAGTGTTTTATTTTTTCTAGTTTAAATATAGCATCATCTTTTCTTCTAGTATCATAAGACCCAAGTATTTCCAAAAACTTACCGCTCTTGGGGCCGTTTTTAGAATCAGTTAAAACGAGCCGGAATACCGGTTCATGTTTTCTGCCTACTCTTTGTAATCTGATCATTAACATTACAGGATTAGATTAGCAGATTATTTGAAATAGGTCAAATAAGCCATCTTATAAACCTCTTTTAAGAGTATCACGCAAGTTATCTAACTTTGTGTTTAATGTGGCCAATTCTTCTCTATCAGCATTAGGATCTCTATTTAATTCTTCAATCCTTTTTTCTATAGTCCTTATTTCTTTTTTTGTATCTGGGCTTCCTTCATCAGCAAGACTTTCGTCTCCTGGGTTTTCGGGCAGGGCTTGAGCATCAAAGCCATCATTTGGTCTTCCTTTTTCTTTTCTTATTTTTTCTCTTGAAAAACCAAAAATTTTTTCAAAATTCATAATTTTATTATTAATAATAATAAAAAGATTATATCACTAGTTTTCCACTGAAGAAAGAAGGTTATTTTAATACGAAAATGATAAAATTAAAAAAATGTCTATCATTAAAAACAAAAAAGAATTAGCCACCAATAAATTGAGAGAAGACGCTCTTGATATTTTGGAAGTTGGGTTAGAAGCTATTAATACAGAAAAAATATTACGAAATAAAATTTCCCTCCAAAATGGAGAACTCTGCATTGGAGAAGGTAGGTATCTTTGTGAGCATTATGAAAATATATTTTTTATTGGTATAGGGAAATGTGCTTTCAATGGAGCTCAAGTCATAGAAGAGATATTGGGAGATAAATTAACAAAAGGCATAGTTTTGGATATTAAATCAGGTGTTTTAAAAAGAATAAAATCATATGAAGGAACTCACCCTTACCCTTCCGAGCAAAATATGAATGCAACCAAAGAAATAATAGAGATGATAAAAGGAGTTACTGAAAGAGATTTGGTATTGGTTTTAATTTCTGGCGGAGGGTCTTCTCTTTTGTATATGCCCAATGATAAAAATTGTGAAAATACAGCAAAAATTACAAAAGAACTTACATTAAAAGGGGCACCGATTTATGAACTCAACACCATTAGAAAACATTTATCAGAAGTCCAAGGTGGAGGTTTGGCCAAACTATGTTTCCCCGCCAATGTTGTCTCTATTATTTTTTCAGATGTTTTGGGTAATGATATGGGTATGATAGCTTCTGGTCCTACTGTTTTTGACGCTACTACCACCGAAGATGCAAAAAAGATTTTAGACAAATATAGTCTTGAAGCCCAATGTTTGATGGAGACTCCTAAAGATTTAAAATATTTTGAAAGAGTTACAAATATATTGTTTATCACCAATCAAAATGCTCTAAAAGCTATGGAAGAAAAAGCTAAAAGTTTGGGATATGACACAAAAATAGAAACTGATTGTCTTTCAGGAGAGGCAGAAGAAGTTGGTAAAATATTGGCAAAAAAAGAATTAAAACCAAAAACTTGCCTGCTTTTTGGAGGTGAGACCACGGTTGAAGTGAAAGGAGATGGCGTTGGTGGTAGAAATCAAGAAGTAGCTCTTTCGGCTATTTCTTATTTGAAAGAGGGTGTCGTTTTTATTTCAGTCGCTTCAGATGGCTGGGACAATTCAGATGTAGCGGGTGCAATAGTTGATAAGGAAACTTTAGAAAAAGCTAATTTGATTTCAAAAAATCCAAAAGATTATCTATCAAAAAATAATAGCTATAATTTTTTTAAACAAGTTGGTGGGGCGATATCAACAGGTCAGCTCGGGTCTAATGTTTCTGATTTGTTTATACTTATATATAATTAATTTATATGGAAAATAAAAATAAAAAATTTATACTTTGGTTTGATCAGGTCGGTATCGCTGATGTAGCTTTGGTGGGTGGCAAGAATGCATCTTTGGGAGAGATGTATACTACGCTTGTGCCAAAAGGTATCAGGGTGCCAAATGGTTTTGTGATTACCGCTTATGCTTATCGTTATTTTATAGAGAAAGAAGGCTTAACTTCTTTTATTAAAGAGACTTTAAAAGATTTAGATACTGAAGATATAAAAAATTTACAAAAAAAAGGTAAGGCAATTAGAGAAAAAATTATTGCCGCTAATGTTCCAGATGAAATAGAAAAAGAAATAGCTGAAGCTTATAAAAATCTTTCCAGTGCTTATAATGTAGATGAAGCTGATACTGCAGTCCGCTCTAGTGCTACTGCCGAAGATTTGCCCGGAGCTTCTTTTGCTGGTGAACATGAGACTTATCTCAATGTTGTCGGTGAAAAAAATATTTTAAAATCGGTAAAAATGGCTATGGCTTCTCTTTGGAATGACCGCGCAATTTCTTATAGAGTGGATAAGGGCTTTGATCATTTTGATGTGGCTCTCTCTGTCGGTGTGCAAAAAATGGTTCGTTCTGACAAAGGTTCATCGGGGGTAATGTTTACCATTGATACGGAGAGCGGTTTTAAAGATGTGGTTGAAATAGATGCTTCATGGGGTTTGGGTGAAATGGTAGTGCAAGGCAAAGTTACTCCAGACTCCTATTTGGTTTTTAAACCAACTTTAAATCAAGGATTTAGATCTATTGTTAAAAAAAGCATTGGTTCAAAAGAAAACAAAATGATTTATGCTTCAACAAATTCAACACGGGCTACTGGTTTTGGGTTAGTTAAGGAAGTGGAAGTAACAGAAAAAGAAAGAAATATTTTTGTTTTAAATAATGAAGAAATTTTAACTTTATCGCGTTGGGCGCTAGAGATTGAAAAACATTACACCGAAAAAGCTGGTAAAGAAATGCCGATGGATATGGAATGGGCCAAAGATGGCATAACGGGAGAGCTTTTTATTGTTCAAGCAAGACCAGAGACGGTGCAGTCCGAAAAGAAGCACAATAGTATTACTGAATATAAACTTACAACTAAAGAAGAGCCCATTGTAGTAGGTATTGCCGTTGGCACTAAAATTGCTTCTGGTAAGGCGCATATTATTACTGATGTCAAAAAATTAAACGAATTTCAAAAGGGAGAAATTTTGGTAACTGAAATTACAGACCCAGATTGGGAACCAATTATGAAAATAGCTTCGGCTATTATTACTGAAAAAGGAGGTCGCACTTCTCATGCAGCGATTGTTTCCAGAGAACTTGGTATTCCAGCGGTGATTGGCACTGGTGATGCTCTTTCTAAATTAAAAACTGGACAGATGATTACAGTTGATACTTCAAGTGGCACATCTGGTAATGTTTTTGATGGCAAATTGGAATGGCAAGAAGAAGTCCATGATATCACTTCCCTCCCAGATACAAAAACAAAAGTTTGTATGAATATAGGCTCTCCAGAAAATGCTTTTATGAATTCATTTATTCCGAACAAAGGGGTTGGTTTGGCTCGTGAAGAATTTATAATTGCCTCTAGTATTAAAGTTCATCCAAATGCTCTTTTAAATTTTGAAAATATAAAATCAAAGTCTCTCAAAGATAAAATAGAAGGGGCTACTTTGGGCTATGAAAACAAAGTTGATTTTTATGTTGATAAACTTGCCGAAGGTATAGGTCAAATTTGCGCCACTTTTTATCCAAATGACGTAATTGTTAGATTTAGTGATTTTAAAACCAACGAATACGCCACCTTACTTGGAGGAGAAGAATATGAACCAAAAGAAGAAAATCCAATGCTTGGTTGGCGTGGGGCCTCTCGTTATTATGACCCTAAATTTAAAGAAGCTTTTAAATTAGAATGCAGAGCTTTCAAAAAAGTGCGAGATGAATTTGGTCTCAAAAATATTGTAGCTCTAGTTCCATTTTGCCGAACTCCCGAAGAGGGTCAAAAAGTTTTAGATATTATGAAAGAAGAAGGATTAGAGAAGGGAGTTGATGGATTTAAAGTATATGTAATGTGTGAAATACCAGCCAATGTTTTGCGAGCTGACGAATTTTTGGATATTTTTGATGGTTTTTCTATCGGTTCTAATGATTTAGCTCAACTAACTCTTGGTCTTGACCGAGACTCGGGAATTGTCGCTCATATTTCAAATGAAAACGACCCGGCTGTTAAAAATTTGGTTTCTCAAGCTATTGCCAAATGTCGCGAGCGTGGCAAATACATTGGCTTCTGCGGTCAAGCTCCAAGTGACTACCCAGATTTTACCCGTTTTCTTGTGTCTAACGACATAGAAGCTATCTCTCTCAACCCCGACTCTATCATTCCTATGATTTTGGCTATTGCCG
>PCXM01000035.1:3010-8521 GCA_002771075.1 Candidatus Zambryskibacteria bacterium CG10_big_fil_rev_8_21_14_0_10_34_34 | reverse complement strand
TTCTTTAGTTTTGACGGCTTTCATTATAGAATCTAATCCTCTATGTCCCCCATTACCTTTGTTATAAGATATTTTGATACTACCTAAAGCTAAATCTATATCATCATGCACTACTATTAGATTATCCAATCCTTTTTTAGCAGTTTTCTCTTTAGGTTTGACAAAATAGGAAACAGCACTTCCGGACTTATTCATAAAAGTTTCTGGCAATATCAAAGTTACTCTCTCTTCTTTATTTCGTCCAATTTTTATTTGACCTTTTGAAACTTGGGAATTTGTTTTTTTATTAAATTCAAAATCATCAAAATCTAAATCTTTTAATAATTTTGAAACTGCTATCCGACCGCTGTTGTGGCGAGTATTTAAATATTCATCTCCCGGGTTACCTAAACCTACAATATAGAACATATAAATAAAGAATTAAAAATAATATAAAATTATATATTATTTTATTCATAATTCATAATTTATACTTCATAATTCAAAAATTTGTGTAAAACTACTTTATATAATAAAATAGCAGAAATGGAGGAAAAAAATAAAATTGAAAATAAAACTCAAAAAACTAATTCATTTTGGGAACTGGTTAAATATGGAATTTTAGCTTTGATTATAGTTGTTCCTTTTCGTATATTTATTGCTCAACCCTATATAGTTTCTGGATCTTCTATGGACCCCACCTTTAAAGACACTGATTATCTTATTGTAGATCAATTAAGTAAAAGATTTAAAGAACCAGAGAGGGGTGATGTTTTAATCATAAAATATCCAAAAGACCCTTCAAAATTCTTTATAAAAAGATTGATTGGTTTTCCGGGAGAAACTGTCACGATAAAAGACGGGGTGGTTAATATTTATAATGAAGAAAATAAAAATGCTTTTGAATTAAATGAGCCATATATTGTTTATAAAAAAATTGAAAATATTTCTGTTAAATTGGGAGAAGATGAATATTTTGTGATGGGAGACAATCGAGCCGGAAGTTCTGATTCTAGAATTTGGGGGTCTTTACCTAAAAAATATATAGTAGGCAAACCGATATTAAGACTTCTTCCATTAAATAAGATAGACTATCATCCGGGTCTGTTGGATGAAAAATGATAGGTAAATAAATTAAAGATAACTGAATAAAAAATGGAAAATAAAACAGTAAATGATAGAAGAGTTAAAGAATTATCAGAGGTAGAAAAAATTGCTAGATTTTATGGTTTTTTACCTATCAATCCCCCAAAGATAAAAAAAGAAGATATTGAATATACCAAAAAATTTGACCAATCTTCATATCCAGCAGAAAAAGCGGCTCTTTTGCGTATGTATTTTGAAGATAAATTGATGGCTAAACCTCAACCAAATATGTTTTATTGTGAAAGACCTTTTCCTGGAGCTGGTAAAAGTAAAAAATCCTCTAAACTTGAAGGGTCTCTTGTTTCTCTTGGTTCTGCTAAAAATGTTTGTGAGTGTCTCTCAATCCAAACTGTTGTTGCTATTTTAAGAAATTTAGGTTACAAAAATCTGGAAGTTGAGATAAATTCAATAGGAGATAAAGATTCGGCTAATGAATTTCAAAAAAATTTAAATATTTTTATTAGAAAAAATATGAATAATTTTTTTCCAAGCATCAGACAGGCCCTTAAAAAAGATTTGTTTAAAGTATTGAAAGAACAACCTCCCGGATGGGAAAATTTTGAAGTTGATCGTCCAAAATCAATAGACTTTTTATCTGAATCTAGTAGAAAACATTTTAAAGAAATACTTGAATTTTTAGAATTGATGGATATTCCTTATCAAATAAATCATACTCTTGTTGGTGATACAGACATAGGTTCAGAAACTATTTTTACTATAAATGGTAGTTTTGGTTACACTGGTGATAAACAAGAAGAATTGGCCTATGGATTTCGTTTTAATAGATTAGCTAAAAAAATAGGATATAGGAAAGGTCTTCTATGTAATATCTTAAATATTTCTGCTAAATTAAAGAAAAAACTTAAAAAAGTAAAAGCCAAACAAATTAAACCTAATTTTTTTCTGGTTCAATTTGGTCATGAAGCAAAAATGAAAAGCTTTCTTGTTTTAGAAGAAATCCACAAAGCTGGCGCTAACATAGCTCACTCAATAACTAAAGATAAATTAAGCGGTCAGATGATTACTGCTGAAAAATCAGGGGTGCCTTATATTATTCTTTTAGGTCAAAAAGAAGCTTTAGAAAATTCTGTCATTATCCGTGACACAAATACCCGTTCTCAAGAAACTGTCTCTATTCCCAATCTTGCCACAAGAATTAAAGAATTATTTTAGTAGAGATAGTTTTGCATAAAATAATAAGTTATGTTAGGATATTTTATATATGGCATTAAATGTAGAAATAGTAAAAAGCGAGAAAGATAATAACTTAAGTGTTATAAGGAAATTTACTAAAAGAGTTAGGGGCTCGGGTATTTTGACGCGTCTCAGAAGTAGAAGATACAGCTCTAGAAAGATTTCTGATTATGTCAAAAAGAAAATGACTCTCAAAAAATTATCTCAAAAAGCCAAAATACAAGAGCTTATTAAAATGGGGAAAATGGCTGACAAGTTGCAATAAATGAAGATTTTGTACACCACTCATAATGTTTTTTTGAGCTCTACTCTTAAGAACAATCTTGTAGTGCCTAAAAATTTCAAAAAATTACCTTTTGATAAAATAAAAAATGGCGTTCTTGGTAAAAAGTATGAGTTATCAATCGTTTTAGTGGGTAAATATCGCATAAAAAATTTAAATAAAATTTATAGACAGAAAGAAGTAGGAACAGATATTCTCTCTTTTCCACTTTCTAAAGAAAATGGAGAAATTTTTATTAATCCTCAAGTAGCCAAAATAAAAGCTAAAAAATTTGAGTTCACTTATGAAAATTATTTACTTTTTTTAGTTATCCACGGCTTATTTCATTTGAAAGGCCTAAAACATAGTGCTAGAATGGAAAGATATGAGCTCACACATTACAGCAGGTATAGACATAGGTACTTATGAAGTGCGTGTTGTTGTTGCAGAACAAGAAAATGAAAATGGGTTACCAAAAATTTTAGGTACCGGAAAAGCTGAATCAAAAGGTTTAAGGCACGGTTATATTATAAATATAACCGATGTGACCAAAAGTGTTAGTCTGGCGGTCAGACAAGCAGAAAAATCTTCGGCAGTCAAAATAAAGAAAGCTTTTATTTCTATTGGCGGAGTAGGTCTTTCTGGTATAAATTCTCAAGGTTCAACCATCATTTCAAGAGCTGATCAAGAAATAACAGAAACTGACATAGAGCAGACTATTGTAGTGGCTGAAGAAGCTATTCCAAAAGCTTTAATACAGAATCGAAAAATAATTTATTCAATTCCGATAGCTTGGAAGATAGATGGTAAACCAGTTTTGGGGAGAGTGCTTGGTATGAAAAGCGTTAAACTTGAAGCCAAAGCTCTTTTTGTGTCTTGTATTGAACCTCATTTAGATGACTTGGTTGAAGCGGTAGAAGAAGCTGGAATAGAGGTTATAGATGTTGTTGCTTCCCCTATTGCCGCTAGTTTTGTTACTCTCTCAAAAAGTCAAAAAATAGCTGGTTGTGTGTTGGCTAATATAGGCGCAGAAACTGTATCTATTGTAGTTTTTGAAAATAATATTCCAATATCTTTAGAAATATTTCCTATTGGAGGTGCTGATATTACCAACGATATCGCTTTAGGTCTCAAAATATCTTTAGAAGAAGCTGAAACCATTAAACTCGGTGGAGTGACTGCTACAAATTACCCAAAGAAAAAATTAGAAGAAATAATCTCTGCTCGTCTGGGAGATATTTTTGAACTAATAGAGGCCCATCTTAAAAAAATTGGTAAATCTGGAATTTTGCCTGCTGGTATAATAATAACTGGAGGATCTTCCTCTCTTGGGTTAATAGAAGATTTAGCAAGGAGTTATCTTCGTCTTCCATCAAGAATAGCTTCTCTTGAAATAGGCAATAGTAAATTTCAAATAAAAGATTCTTCTTGGTCTGTCGCTTATGGACTTTGTATTATAAGCAGTATTCCCGACGAAGAAGAAAGACTTGGTTTTAAAAGGCATAGTAAAAATATTTTTAAATCAATTTTACAAACCTTAAAACACTTCCTACCATAATTTTATGACACATTTTAGTTTTTATACAACCTTTGTGTTTTTTGGTTGTTTTTGATAGTATGGTGCTGTCTTTAATTATTTAATTAAATACTATAAATCTTTAATCTACATTTAATAATATGCCTCAAATAAAACCAGAAGTAGAAGTATTTGCTAGAATAAAAGTCATCGGTGTTGGTGGTTCTGGTAAAAATGCAGTTAATCATATGGTCAACTCAAAAGTAAAAGGAGTTGAATTTATTGCCATCAATACAGATGCTCAAGATTTACATCATTCTGAAGCAAAGAAAAAAATACATATAGGAAAAAATTTGACTAGAGGATTGGGCACTGGTATGGATCCAGAACTCGGCAAAAGAGCAGCAGAAGAAACTAAAGAAGAAATTCAAGAAGCAATCAAAGGATCTGATATGGTTTTCATTGCCTGCGGACTTGGTGGTGGTTCGGGCACTGGAGCTTCTCCTATCATAGCTCGGACATCTAAAGAACTCGGAGCTCTTACTGTCGGGGTAGTAACCAAACCTTTTTCTTTTGAAGGAAATCAAAGGATGAGAATAGCCGAAACTGGTCTTGAAGAGTTGCGCCAATCTGTAGATGCTTTAATTGTGATACCAAACGATAGACTTTTAGCTGCTATTGATAAAGAGACTTCTGCTTTAAGCGCTTTTGCTATGTGTGATGATATTTTGAAACAAGCAGTTGAAGGTATTTCTGACCTCATCACTATGCCTGGTCTTATCAATATTGACTTTGCAGATATAAGAGCGGTAATGGAAGGGGCTGGAGGGGCTCTTATGGGCATCGGGAGAGCTTCAGGAGAAAAACGAGCCGAAGAAGCCGCTAAATTGGCTATAAATTCTCCCCTATTAGAAGTTTCTATCAATGGGGCTAAGGGAGTGCTATTTTCTATCGCTGGAGGTGATGATTTGACTATGTTTGAAATCCACGATGCTGCCAAATTTATTACTGAATCAGTAGACCCAAACGCTAAAATTATTTTTGGAACAGTTCGTGATGAAAAACTTAAAAAAGGCGAACTAAAAATTACTGTTATTGCTTCTGGTTTCCCAGATAATTATATGAATAAAAAAATATTTGAAGGAGGAGAAGGGACTGAAGAAGAAAACAAAGGCAAAATATTTAATTCAGTTTTTGGTAAAGGTAAAGAAGATAAAAGAGATGAAAAAAATAATAAAGAAATAGAAAGAGAAGAAGATAAAAAACAAAATATAATAGATGAAGATGACGATGAATGGGGTGCTGTACCAGCATTTTTGAGAAGATCAAAGTTGAAGTAATATTTCTAATTATTTTAAATAAGACCAAATATCCAAATTAATTATTGGAATTTGGATATTTTTTAGAAATTAGT
>PCXM01000035.1:0-2986 GCA_002771075.1 Candidatus Zambryskibacteria bacterium CG10_big_fil_rev_8_21_14_0_10_34_34 | reverse complement strand
CTCGAAAACAAATAAAGACCGCTTTAATTGCCAATTCTTTTGGTGGTCAAAGTATAGAGTCAAATGAAATTCAAAATTGGGTAGGCACCATAGCTATCTCTGGTATGGATTTGACCAAAAATTTTAAAGAACATGTCAAATTTTATGCTAGAAATTTTGTAGAAATAAAAGAAAGAGAAGAGGTAAGCAATATTGAACACATAAAAAATGATGGTTTTTTAGTTAAAACAAATAATGGTGAATATAAAACAAAGACAATTTTAGTAGCTACTGGTAGTATGCGTAAAAAACTTAATATTCCTGGCGCTAAAGAATATGAAAATAAAGGCATTACTTATTGTGCTTCTTGTGATGGACCATTTTTTAAAGATAAAG
This sequence comes from Candidatus Zambryskibacteria bacterium CG10_big_fil_rev_8_21_14_0_10_34_34, assembly GCA_002771075.1. GTDB lineage: Bacteria > Patescibacteriota > Minisyncoccia > Phycocordibacterales > WO2-35-19 > WO2-35-19. Next base: position 2,611 of record PCXM01000035.1, on the reverse strand, counting down.
ATGTGGTGGTTATAGGAGGAGGCAATGCTGGATTTGAGACAGCTCTTCAACTTTTGGCATATTGTAAAAGTGTTACTTTGCTCTCTAGGGCGGAATTTAAAGCTGATCCGGTAACAGTAGAAAAAGTATTGGCAAATCCAAAAATGAAAGCTGTAACAAATGCTTCTTTAATTAAAATTAAAGGTGATAATTTTGTAAAATCTTTGGTTTACAAAAAAACAGAACCTTTTGTTAATAGTTTTGAAATAAAGGCAGATGGTATATTTGTAGAAATAGGGCATACTCCAGCCACTTCTTTTGTGGATGGTTTAGTAGAAATGGATGAATTTAAACGTATAAAAATTAATCATAAAAATCAAAGAAGCAGTTTAGGAGGAATATGGGCGGCAGGAGACTGTACCGATGTTCTCTACCACCAAAACAACATTGCCGCAGGCGATGCTGTCAAAGCTCTTGAGGATATTTATTTAGAACTACATAAAATGAAGTAAATACCAAAAACACCCTGTGTTACTTTACAGAGTGTTTTTAGTGATATGTTGGTTTTGTTTGTTTTAGAGAAAGAGATGACTCTTTCACTAGACCAATTGGTATTTCACCAAAAGGATGCTCATTCCTCATCTTGCAAGCAATGCAATAATGAAAAATGCTGTGGTGGTCATTTCCTTCTTTTATTTCGTGAGAAGTATTACCACCACATTTGGAACAAAAATAAGAACTGAACCCAATAATATCACTCATAGCAAGACCTCCTATAAACATAATACTCCTAATATAAAAACAAATTCTAAAATAAGTGGATAAGTAAAAATATTAGACGCTAAGCGTCTAATATAGTAATTTATGTTTTTTTGTTGTGTAGTTTTTTATAAAAAAATAAGTTAAAAAAGAACACCCCCAGCGCGAGGGCTAGGGGTGGTTTTTCTCGTGGTGTGTGCTATCGAAGCATCACACCGGGAGAATAAAGAGCGTTTGGGTACCAAAAGTTCACCTTCTGTCCACCCTTAGTCCCGATGAGAAGGATGTTGTAGTAGCCACTGGGTAGCCACCACTGTTGTCCTCCGATAGAAAGCTCTGTCCCACTGGCGACTGCCGCTTGCGCGACAATTGTCGGCAAGTAGAATTTTTTGCCATAGGTTAGAGCCACATCCCAACTCCAACCTTCTGCTGTCATATCGGTTTGCTCTTTGTTCAAGAGCACTGTTGAAATCTCCCCTCCGATAACTCGAATAGGTTCCTTCGGGTTGGATTTTATCCAAACCTCCGAGGTGCCGGAGATTAGAACGTTTGTTCGAATTCCGGCATCTACCAACCATACGCTCAATTGGTACTTACCCAGCTGGGTGTTCTCATCAATTAGGAGTTCAAATAATCTAACTCCCATTCCTTGGTTGATATTATCAAGCTGGATTTCTCCAGCTTTAACGACCAACTCCTTGTCCTTGCAACTAGTACAGGCAAGGTTGTAAAGAAGCACCTTGCCCCCGTAAGTTTGAACTCTATCAGGAAAATTGACATGGAATGTCAAATTTTGCCCGACCGTCCCCTGTATTGAAGATGCGTAGGGGACCAGAATTTCCCTATGTGCCGACGGCACCTCGACGACGTCTATGGTGATTGTGCTGTTGAGGAGTTTTAAATTCCCGGCAGAAACTTCTGCCACCACTGCTCCGACACCACTGCCACTAGCGCGGCACTTGTTTCCTTGGCAGATAACTTTTGCTCCCGGTGCCGTTGTGCCAGGCGATAATAGTTTAGCTGTCACTGATCTATCGCAAGGGACTTTTTTTACCCCTTCTCGGCATATAAGCTCAAATAGCACTTCTTCACCGACCAGACCAGTTGCTCGGTCTGGCTCGATGAAGGCGCATTCTGGTTTTGACTCCGATACCAGTTTTGGCTCTGGCTCCGGGTTTGGAATCGGAGTTGGCGTTGGTATTGGACCAGGATCGACTGGTTCCGGAATTGGTTCCGGTTCGGGCTCTGGCGTTGGCTCCGGATGATTAGCACACAACACTGGGTTGTGCGATGTCCTTTCTGCCGGATAGTTTTGCAGATTTTCTGGGCGATTTGGATCACCCTCCGTCATGCAAACCTCAAACAGACATGTAGAACCCGTGCCGCCCGTCACGTAGTTCGGTCCTTCAAACTCGTTGAAAGGACGAACTACTGTTACATCGTAAAAGTTCACGACGTTTGGGTTTGTGTCCAAACACACTTCCCTCTTGGGGCATTTCTGCCCCGGGATTTCACCGTCCTTGACGTCGTAGTCAGGGACTTCCATGGTTGTGCCTTCTCGGCACACCAAAGAATGTCCCTCCTTTGTTGTCCGGGGGGTCGGTGAAGACCCTTCCCCGGCGGCCCACAGCGGGGCCGATATCACCAAAAAAAACATTCCTAAAACCTTTTTCATTGGTTTTTTTCTCCTTATTTTTTTTCTTGTCAAAAAACAACAAGTCCTTCAAAACAATAGCATATTGTATTTAGTGTGTCAATTTTTATTTAGCAGGTGAACCAAACATTTGAACCACAAAGACAGCTTCTCTGCCTTTATAAATACCAGTAGAAGTGGCGATACCTATTTCGGTATATTTTGGATTCATTATATTTA
>PCXM01000012.1:5419-11210 GCA_002771075.1 Candidatus Zambryskibacteria bacterium CG10_big_fil_rev_8_21_14_0_10_34_34 | reverse complement strand
AGAATTTTTCACATTTCATTCCCAATCGCTATTTTATTATCAATGACCTTCAAAGAAAAAGACGATTAACTCTCCTAGAAGAATCAAAAGATTGCCTTTAACTTAACTGCTTAAAGTATAGCATAGATAGACTATCTTGTCAATGAAAATTACATTCTCTTTTCAATCTCGGCAAAATATGGCTTAAAATAAGGCAATCATCAAAATACTTTTCAGCATCTAACTACCCGTCAAACCCGCCAATCGATTGGCGGGTTTGTTTTTATAAATCTACAAGGCAAGTTCTACCATCTCTGTTTAAAGAAACTTTGTGTTCAATGATATTAATTTCTCCCCTTTTAATCACCACTTCCAAAACCAAACCAGTAGAAACATTTTTGTTCCAATATTGGTCAAAGATAAAGTTGCCGAGAGAATAATAAATTATCGTCTCTCCTATTTTTTCAGAAGGGAGGATAACGTGCGGGTGTGAACCAATGACAAGGTCAGCTCCAGCTTGAGCAAACATTTTTGCGTAATTTTTTACTCTCACTGGAGGCAAGATATATTCATCACCCCAGTGAGTATAGACAAAGACCATTTGTCCTTTTGATTTTTCGTCATCTATTTTTTGAACCACTTTTGAAGCAGAGTCGCCATCAAACTCGTTATAAGATATGAAAGATACTTTTATCCCCCCTATTTTAGCCCTATAAACAGATTCATCTCCAGCCGCTCCTCCAAAATAATCCACTCCAGCCTCGTCTAAATATTTTTTAGTTGAAGATATACCTTCTTTGCCAAAATTATTTATATGATTGTTTCCTAAATTTACCAGCTTTATATTGTTTTTGGCTAAAAGTTTGGCAACATTGGTAGGAAAAGTAAATACATAATTGTTATCACTACCGGGTGTAGTAAACAAACTAACTGATGCATTTTCAGTAATTGGCCCTTCTAAATTACCTACTACTAAATCAGCTTCTTTTAAAAAACCAGAAATGCAAGAAAATACATAATCTTCTCCATTCTCATACATTACCTTTCTTATTTGTCTATCAAAAAAAATATCACCCACAAACAAAACTTTGGTTTCTTCTTTTTCATATAAAAAAAGCTGACAAACAAAATAATTAAAACAAAAATAATAATATAAAGTTTTTTCATAAAATATAATTATAATATAACCTCAATTGTAAACCACTCTTTTTAGGATTTGATTTTATAGTGCTAAACATGTAATCTAAGGACCAGAGAGAACTCAATATGAAACTAATAGAAAAATCACGGATAATGATGAATATAATCGTAGACGAAGGGGTCGCGACAAAACCCCATCTCTGCCAAGAATGCCACTCTATGATTAATGCGGGGGGTGAGTACAGAAGTATTAAGGGTCCCGGTCAAAATGGTCAGACCCTTTGGTATCACCTTCCAGAATGCCCGTCACGCAAAAAAAGGCATCGGAAGAGTTGACCAAACCGAACACTATTCCAAGAGGGGTTCTCATTGAGAACCTCTATATTTTTTATAAAACAAAAAAGCAATTTTAATACTGGCTCTGTTTTGGGCGATAGGAGATGGCTTCAAGGATGTGGGAGGGAGTGATTTCAAAGGATGAATCTAGGTCAGCGATAGTGCGAGCCAATTTGATTATTTTATGATAACTTCTGGCAGAAAGGTCTAAAGTTTTGGCAGAACGGTTTAAAATTTCTTTGACTTCATCTGATATTTTTAAAATAAGAGTAATGTCCCTAGCATTCATTTCAGAATTAGTAGATATTTTCCTACCTGCATTTTTAAAACGAGATTCCTGAATCTTTCTTGCTTTCATTATTCTTTCCCTTGCAGGAATACTTTCACTTTTTTCTGTTTTTTCAGTAAGTTTTTCATGGTCTACTTTGGAAACTTCCGTCCAGATGTCAATGCGATCTATTATGGGTCCAGAAATTTTTCTTTTATATCTTTCAATTTGCAGTGGTGCACAGGTGCAAGGTTTGCCTTTTATGCCAAAGTTGCCACAGGGACAAGGATTCATAGCGGCTACAAGTATGAAATGAGCCGGAAACTTTACGGTGCCCTTAGCTCTTGAAACTGAAACAACTCTTTCTTCCAACGGCTCTCTTAAAGCTTCAATAGCTTTATTTTCAAATTCAGGAAATTCATCAACAAATAATATTCCTTTGTGGGCCAAAGTCACTTCCCCAGGTCTCGGATTGGTACCACCACCAATCAAAGCTACATAGGAGGCAGTGTGATGGGGAGATCTAAAAGGTCTCTCGGCTACTAAACTATCATTTAAAGCGCCAGTCATAGAATGTATTTCTGTCACTTCTAAAGCTTCTTCAAAAGAAAGTGGCGGTAGAATACCAGGCAGAGCTTTGGCCAACATTGTTTTACCTGTCCCTGGAGGTCCATAAAGAGCGATATTGTGTCCACCAGCAGCCGCTATTTCCAAAGCTCGTTTAGCTGATTCTTGACCTTTAATATCTGCCAAATCAAGCGAAATATTTCTCAAATTTTTAATCTCTCTTTTCTTCTCTTGTTTTATTTTTTGATTTATATCAGCATCGTGAGCAATATGATTTATTATTTCCTGTAAAGTTTCTGCCCCGAAAACAGCAATACCCTCTACTAAGACGGCTTCTGGAGCATTTTCAATCGGCAAGTATATTTCCCTGAATCCTTTTTCTTTAGCTTTGCGAGCAAAAGCTAAAGCTCCCTTGACTCTCCGCAATCTGCCATCCAACGAAAGTTCTCCCAAAAAAATCTTGTCTTTAGAATCAAAAATAATATCACCACTGGCTAATAGATATGAAAGAGCAATAGCCACATCCAGACCAGAACCCTCTTTTTTAACTTCGGCAGGGGCAAGGGAAATCACCACTTTGTGATTTTTTGATTTTGGAGATTCAAAACCGGAGTTTTTAACAGCAGCACTAATCCTATCTTTGGCTTCATCTACCGCCTTGTCTCCCAAGCCAACGATAGAAAAAGAATTAAGGCCCCTAGAGAGGTCTGCTTCTACGTCAACAATATAAGGTTTTAAAAGTGATGCTTGAGCGCTATGAACTTTAGCATAAGACATGATAAAACTATTTCGACATTAATTAGACTGTTATTGGCAATAAACCATGAGAAACAAAAATCGGAGGCATCCATTCTTTTGTTTTGGAAATCTTTTTCCAACCTAAAGATGATAAAACCTCATCAATAGTACCGTTTTTCAATATTTCTTCCATAAAGATACTTACTGCTTCAGCAATATTTTTCTCTGCCTCTTTCAGAGTTTTACCAGCACTTGATAAATCTAAAGCAGGAGTATAAGCAACAAATGATTTGTCCTCTTTAAAATAGCTTACGGGTACATTTATTTGCATACGAGTTTTCATATCTTTTTTCGTTTATATAAATATTTAACAGTATCTTCTGCATACATTTTGTTAAATTTTATTTCTTCTTCCATATATTTTAATTACCTTATAAAATATTTCAATCAACTCCCCATATGAGCTTTGCAAGTGCGAGCAGCGGGGTTAGCGATAAGACGCTCTTCTTCTATTTCTTCGCCCGAGACTTCACACATACCGTATTCATTTTTTTCAATTTTAGTTAAAGCATCTTTGACATCATTGTATCTGATTTCTAGTTCTTTTAAGACCGCAGTATTACTTTCAAATTCTTCAATATTGTCAGCCACTTCATTTGAGTCAGCGCTATCAACATTCATATCAGAAGGTTCTGCTTCCCAATCTTTTTTGTTAGATGGATTTTTTCGTCCAATAGAATTCAACTCATTCTCAACTAAGATGAGTTCTTCTTCTAATTTGGTCTTAAAATACTCTATGTCTATATCATTTCTCATAATGAATATTATATCACAAATTACTTATCTAACAATTGAACGAGAAGCGTAAACAGAGGATACCTCTCCTATAGCTGTCAAATCTCCAGTAATCAAAATAGTATTTTTATCAAGAAAAGTGTAAGCTATCTTGGCTTGATTTTTAGAATTAACCAATCCTCTAGTATCTTTGTTTTTAATAATAATATCTTTCCAAGCAAAAATTTCTGGCTTTAAAGGTATAGTAGTTTCTGTGGTGCTAGCCGTCTGTTTTAAATCTATTGAAGAATCAGCACCTTGCTTTTTTGGATTCAAAAAAGCCAAACCTTCTACCATATTATTTTCCCATTCAAGCATAGCCGAAAAAGCTCTTCCAAAATCGTTCACCGTTAATATAATAAAGGGGAAAGTTTTTTCGTTTTGAGAAATAGCGCCAACTAGATATTCATCTTTAAGAGTTCTCTCTAAAATAGACGGTAAAGAGACTTCCAAAAAATCAAACAAATCCTCTGGCTTTTTAAACAATTTTCCATCAGTCCCTGATATTTGAAAAACACTAACTCCATTTTCTAAACGTAATCCCGAAAGTTCAGACCCGAAATTTGCTTTGGTAATATTGGCGAGAGTAACCAGATTATTATAAGGAAGAATATCTTGTTCAAGTGTCACTTCAACTACTGGTGATATTTTTAAGACCTTGATAACATAAAAAATAACGGTGCCTGCACTAATAATTAAAAACAAACTCAATATTATTATTGTAAAATTGATTTGAAGACCGCTATATTTTGATTTTTCTTTTGACTTTGGAAACATTGCTGGATTTTCTACTTCTATTTTTTGTTTTATCTGTTCTGTTTGTCTTTTTTCTTTCTCTCTTTCTTCTTTTTCCTTTTCTTTCACTACAATAGATACGACTGATTCATCTTTATTTTTTATAAATTCAGCCATATCTCCTTGATAAGTACGCAGTGAGGGTAGTTTGGTTTTATTGTGTAAAAGGTCAATTACTTTACCAAACTTATTAACCTTATCCTTTTCTTTATTGTCTAATTTAATCTCGTTATTATTTTCACCATCCATATCAATATTTTGTTATTTACTTTTTTGTATGAAGTTTGGATCAACATCTTTTATGGAAAGCTTTATTCTACCTTTATCATCTATCCCCTTAACGATAACTGGCACTTTCATACCAACTTTCATATAATCTTCTACCCTTTCAATTCGGAAAGAAGCAATTTCAGAGACATGAACTAGTCCATCATTTCTAGAATCAAGTTTTACTATTACTCCAAAATCAGCCACTCTAACTACTTCTCCTGTTAATTTATCTCCTGTTTTGTATTCTTTGACAATTTCTTCGATTAGAATCTTGGCTTTTTCAACTCCAGCCATTTCTCCTGTTATATAAATTATACCATCTTCTTCTATATCAATCTCTACCCCAGTCTTATCTTTGATTTCATTTATAACTTTACCGCCTCCACCAATAACCATACCAATCTGATCTGGACGAATCTTGATAGAAATAATCCTAGGAACTCTGACAGACAACTCTTTTCTAGAGGTTTTTATTTCCGCCTCTATCACATCCAAAATTTGGAGTCTCGCCATTTTGGCTTTTTCAAAAGCTTCTTTCAAAATATGAATGGGGATGCCTGAAACCTTGACATCCATTTGTACTGCCGTTACTCCATCTCGTGTGCCAGCCACTTTAAAATCCATATCTCCGTGTTCATCTTCCGGTCCCTGTATATCAGTGAGGACTTTATATTTATCTTTGCCCAGCATTAAACCAGAAGCAATCCCCGCTACCGGTTTTTTGATTGGCACTCCTGCGTCCATCAGAGCCAAAGTGGAACCACAAACCGAACCCATTGAACTTGAGCCGTTGGAAGCCAAGACTTCAGAAACAATCCGAATGGTGTAAGGAAATTCTTCTTTAGAAGGCAAAATCGGCACTAA
>PCXM01000012.1:0-5380 GCA_002771075.1 Candidatus Zambryskibacteria bacterium CG10_big_fil_rev_8_21_14_0_10_34_34 | reverse complement strand
TTTATCAGCTTGAGTTTCCATACCGCCAATTATTTGCGAATCACCAGGAGAACCCAATGTTATAGCTGAAAAAATATGAGTCCCTCCGCGATAGAAAATGCCAGTTCCATGAAGCACTGAAGAGATGCCTCCAGCTTTAGCATATAGATTTCTCAACTCATCAAAGTCCCTATTATCTATACGTTTACCATCTTCAATGGCAAGCTTGTGAATAAAATCATCAATAGCTTGGTGAAAAAGTTTTTTAGCAATCCGCTGGTCAGCTTCTGGCATATTTTCTTTTAAATATGCAAACCATTCATCTTCTAAGAGATATATTTTATCTTTACCCGGCTCTCCTATCAAATCTTTTATTTTAGTGAGAACTTCTACCTCAAAAACTTTCCGCAAATCTGCCGGTATTGCTGTTTTTTTGATTTCTATTTTCTGATGACCAATTTCTTCAATTATTTTTTCTTGAAATTTTTGGATTTTATTAAGCTCTTCTTTAGCTTTCTCTAATGCTTGCATCAACACTTCTTCAGAAGTCTCATTTGACCCAACCTCTATCATATTGATTTCTTCGTCCCGACCACAAGCTATCAAATCAAGTTCATAATCTGCGCCATCTCTTATTTCATAAGAAGGATTAACCAAAAATTCTTCTTTATTTTTTAATTTACCGACTCTTACCGCTCCAACCGGCCCATCCCAAGGGATAGAGGAAGTAGCCAAAGCAAGAGAAGTAGCTATCACCCCCAAAACATCAGGGTCATAGTTACCCAATGAGAGGACGGTCACTATCACTTGGATTTCGTTTCTTAAATCATTATCAAAAAGTGGCCTGATAGTCCGGTCTATGATTCGTCCAGAAAGTATCGCCTCATCACTTGGTCTACCCTCTCTTCTTACAAACCTTGAGCCCAAAATTTGTCCCGAAGCATAAAATCTTTCTTCGTATTCAACAGAAAGAGGAAAATACTCTATATCTTTTTCTCCTTTAGAGATAACGGCTGTGGCCAAAACCGTTGTCTCTCCCAAACTCAAAAGGACCGAACCGTGGGCATTTTCTGCTAAATCAGTAAATTCAGCAGTCAATTTCTCCCCCCCAATTTCCATCTCGTATTTTTTTGATTTCATCTATTTATAGCGAGATCATTCTTGAATGTTTTTACTCCCAAATTTTGGGCCCAAAAATATTCAAAAATAAAAGTCCCGCATTATTTTTAATATTTTCAATATATCATAAGTATTACATTAAATAAAACTCCATCCAAATAAAAGCCGCCACATCAAACGCAACGGCTTTCATCTAAAGATTTTCCATGAGTTGCTCTCGTGAAGCAACCATAAATTCGAGTTTCTTCCGCCATTCTTCATCATCTCTTCCCCTTGTTAATTCTTTGACGAGTTTTTCAGCTTCAATTATGAACTGTCCGTTATTAAGTTGCCCAGAATAATCTTTCAAATTTTTGGCTCGTACTTTGGGGTCAATGTCTGTGTGCGAAAGATATTCTAATAATTTTCTGCTCATACACACCTCCTTTGGTACTTCTATATTAATTATACCAAAATTTTTTATGTTATGACCTAGCCGTAATGATAGATTCAGCTACATTTTGAGGGACGATAGCATAATGGTCAAATTCTATGTTAGCAGAACCACGGCCTTCAGTCATAGAACGCAAAGTAGTAACATAACCAAAAAGTTCTGATAGAGGCACTTTGGCTCGAACCACTTTTAATCCAGCCCTATCGTCCATACCTTCAATCAGGCCACGTTTAGAAGAAAGATTGCCAGTAATATCACCCATAAACTGCTCCGGCACCACTACTTCCAATTTCATAATGGGCTCAAGAATAACAGGTCGAGCTTTTTTAGCAGCTTCTTGAAAAGCTTGAGAAGCGGCAATTTTATAAGCTATTTCAGATGAATCAACGTCATGATAAGAACCAAAAGTAAGTTCACAAGAAATATCGGTTAATCTATAACCAGCCACAATACCTCTCTCCATGGCCTCTTTCACTCCTTTTTCAACTGCAGGGATAAATTCAGAAGGAATAACACCGCCTTTGATAGAGTCAATAAATTCAAAACCTTCCTCACGATGTATGTTTTTCGGTTTTTTCTTGCCATCTTCCACTTCAGGCGCTAGAGGTTTGATATTTAATTTAACATGGCCGTATTGTCCTTTACCTCCAGTTTGTTTTATATATTTTGTTTCGGCTTCAGCCGTGCCAGTGATAGTCTCTTTATAAGAAACTTGCGGAGCTCCCACATTGGCTTCAACATTAAACTCCCTTTTCATTCGGTCAACAATAATATCTAAATGCAATTCACCCATACCAGAAATCACGGTTTCTCCAGTATCAATATCAGATTTGATTTTAAAGGTTGGGTCTTCATCTGAAAGTCTTTTAAGAGCCATACCCATTTTTTCTTGGTCCGCTTTTGTTTTTGGTTCTATACGAAGAGAAATAACTGGTTCAGGAAAAACAATTTCTTCTAAGATTATAGGATTGTTTTCGTCACAAAAAGTATGGGAAGTTTTTGCATTTTTAAGTCCCACTGCCGCAGCAATTTCTCCTGTAAAGACTTTTTTGACTTCTTCTCTTTGGTCGGCTTGCAAGCGGACTATACGTCCAAGTCTTTCTTTTTCTCCAGTAGTGGCGTTATAAATGTAAGAGCCAGATTCAATAGTCCCAGAATAAACTCTAAAAAATGTAAGTTGTCCCACAAACGGGTCTACTTGAAGTTTAAAAGCAAGAGCGGCAAAAGGTTCATCGTCACTAGGGTGGCGCTCTATTTCTTCTTCAGTTTTTGGGTCAATCCCTTTGATAGCTGGCATATCCAAAGGAGAAGGCAAAAAATCAACCACTGCATCTAAAATTAACTGCACTCCTTTGTTTTTCAAAGCAGAACCGCAGAAAACTGGGAAAATTTTGTTAGCTATGACCGCCTCGCGAAGGATTTTGATTAAATCTTCTGGAGCTATTTCTTCTCCAGCAAGATATTTATTCATCATTTCCTCATCATTTTCTACAATTTTTTCTATCAGTTCACCTCTGTATTTTTCCGCCTCTGCCTTTAAATGTTCTGGAATGTCTATTTCAATAACATCACTTCCAAGTTGGCCTTCAAATTTATATGCTTTCATTTTAAGCAAATCAATTTGTCCTTCGTGTTTATCTTCTTCTCCTATTGGAATTTGCATCCTAACAGCTTTTTTAGAAAGTCTATCTAAAATTGATTTAAATGATTTTTCAAAATTGGCTCCGGTTCTGTCTAATTTATTTATAAAACAAAGACGAGGCACAAGAGCTTCTTCGGCATATCGCCAATTAGTCTCTGATTGAGGTTCTACCCCAGCTACTCCGTCAAAAACACAAATAGCCCCATCAAGAACGCGCATAGATCTTTTTACTTCTACAGTAAAATCAATATGCCCCGGAGTATCTATAATATTGAAACGATATTTTTTGTCTTTATTTTTCTTTTCTTCAATTGAAAAATATGTTGGCGCCCAAAAACAAGTAACCGCAGCCGCGGTGATGGTAATACCCCTCTCTCTTTCTTGTTCCATCCAGTCAGTAGTGGTCTCGCCCTCGTGCACTTCACCTATTTTGTGCTGACTACCAGTATAAAACAAAATACGCTCGGATACAGTAGTCTTGCCGGCATCAATGTGAGCTATGATTCCAAAGTTTCTTACTTTCTCTAATGGATAGTCTCTTTGCATAAAAAAAATTAATCAAATAAAAATTCCGTCAGGAACAGTAGAAATATACACCATCTTCAATTTATTTGCAAAACTACCACGCAAAGTGAGCAAAAGCTTTGTTGGCCTCGGCCATCTTGTGGACGTTTTCACGTTTTTTGACAGCATCACCTTCATTTTTGGAAGCGAGAATAATTTCTTCTGAAAGTTTTTCAGCCATTGGTTTACCTTTTTTAGCTTTAGCTGAACCAATAATCCACTTCATAGAAAGGTAAATCCTTCTATCTGGCCTAACTTCTACTGGCACTTGATAATTGGCGCCACCAACTCTACGAGAACGCACCTCCATAGTTGGGCCAGTGTTTTTAAGAGCTGTATCAAATATTTCCATTGGACTCTCTACTTTGGCTTTTTCTTTTATCAAATCAAAAGCAGTATAAACTATTTTTCTGGCCGTATTTTTTTTGCCTTCGTTCATCACATAATTAATAAACTTCTCTACTTTTTGAGAATTAAAGATTATGTCTGGTTTAGGTATATTTCTATTTTTAACACTGCCTCTCATAATATATTTTATTTATTATTTTTAGGTTTTTTAACACCATAACTTGATCTAGAAGACATTCTTTTTTCTACTCCACTAGCATCAAGTCTGCCTCTGACTATGGTATAACGCACCCCAATATCTTTTACTCTACCACCACGAATCATAACTACGGAGTGCTCTTGCAAATTGTGTCCCATACCTGGGATATAAGCCGTCTCTTCTTTACCATTGGTTAAACGAACCCTAGCAATCTTTCTAATGGCAGAGTTTGGTTTTCTTGGAGTTTTAGTGGTTACTTTGACACAGACACCTCGTTTAAAAGGAGAGGGATAATAAACTGGTTTGTTTTTAATAGTATTAAAACCACGTGCCAAAGCCACCGTCTTTGATTTTCGGTGAACCACTTTTCTTTTTTTCTTTATTAACTGATTGATAGTGGACATTTTCGTAATTAAAAACCGCTAAAGCGGACATATACCAATCTAATATAAAACAGATTAAAAAGCAATGCCTGTAAGAAGAGTAAATAGGAAGCCGATAATATGACTCATAATCTGCCAAATAAATAAGATAAAGATAAAAACTAAAATGAGTCCGAATCTCTCAAAAGACTGACGCAGAGCTTGCCATTTATAAGGCAAAAAGGCAAAAAGTATTTTAGAGCCATCAAGAGGTGGTATAGGGATAAGATTAAATATAGCTAAAATAATATTAATAAGCACTACAGAACTAGCAAGATTCAAAAAAGATTGACTAACATTTATATATTCAGGCAAAAATCTTATAGTCAAACCAAATAAAATAGCTAAAGCAATATTTGAAACGGGTCCAGCTACCGCAACCAAAGCTTCTCCCCACTTTTGATTACGCAGATTATAAGGATTAAAAGGAACCGGTTTAGCCCAACCAACAATAAAACCTCCTGCAAAATAACCTATCAAAGGCACAAAAAAAGAACCGATCGGATCAAGGTGAGATATCGGATTTAGAGTCAATCTTCCTTGATATTTAGCAGTAGGGTCTCCTAGAGCCAAAGCGGCATACCCATGAGAAACCTCGTGTATCACGACCGACATTATTAAAATGATAATTATAAATATAAAATCCATTTCACTATTTTAACATATTTATGATG
>PCXM01000034.1:12359-12537 GCA_002771075.1 Candidatus Zambryskibacteria bacterium CG10_big_fil_rev_8_21_14_0_10_34_34 | reverse complement strand
CCGCCCGAACACTTGGAGGGCGGAACCGAGCAGAAATTCTCCCTTACAACTTTTCTTTTGCGCACGCCTCCTGAAAAAAATTCAAAAAAGGAAAGGGAAAATTTCTGCGAGGTTGCCGCCGGAGTGATAGCGGAGGCGGGCGGCGGGGCGGAGAGCGTACGATTTAGTTTCGCTTCAC
>PCXM01000034.1:8506-12339 GCA_002771075.1 Candidatus Zambryskibacteria bacterium CG10_big_fil_rev_8_21_14_0_10_34_34 | reverse complement strand
ACGATTTAGTTTCGCTTCACCACGCGCTCCGCGCGTGGCACATTGTCAGCGATTTTGAAAATAGGTGCGAGCTTGGTAAAATAAAGACACCATTAGGGAACTCATCGGTTTTTTGGAAGCCGAAGCGCGTCCCACCTTTTGGCTTTGAAAAAGCCGCTTCGTTCTGTATTGGTGCGCCGGGCTGGATTCGAACCAGCGTAGGATAAATCCATCGGTTTTACAGACCGACCTCGTTGACCGCTTGAGTACCGACGCATGTTTGCCTATATTGATCTATCCAATCCAATATTAGCAATAATAACTTTTTATCATAATATCGAACATGAATCAAGCCATATTTCATTTTTCCTTTCTTTTCTAACCTAAAATCTTTTCTAACATAAGGTTTGGTAAATCTATAAATTGGGACTCTAGTGATTTTGCTCCAATATTTAATTAGATATTTTGGATTTTGATTATCATAACAATATAGATATATTCTTAATTTTGATTCATCTATATTACATATTTTTCTTAAAAATTTTAGAAAAATTTTTATCATTTCTGTATCACTATTTGCAAAATCAACATTAGTAGCTTTTTTTGATTTATAACCTTCACCCCAATAGAGTGCTACGGCAATCGTTTTTAATTCTTTTTCTTTTTGACTTAAATTTGTTTTAATCTTGAAAGATAATGGTTTTTTGGCAAATTTTATTTTTTCATTTTCTGATGGTTTCCTACGTTTGAGATCATATTTTCTCATAAAATAGACTACAGCATCAATTGAAACATCTAAATTTTCAGCAATTTTTTTCATAGAAAAAAGATCTCTATAATAAAGTTTTTTTATATACGAAATTTTTTTATAAGATATCTTAGCCATTATCTAAATTATAATCTATCCACTCCGTTAGTCAAATGTAGTTATACACAGAACCCCTGCATTTGACTCATATATAAAAATAACAATATTTAGACCGATAATCTTTCAACTAATTACTTAAATTATTTACGTATTTAAATACCTATTTTAAACCCCCACCCCAGCAGAGAGAGTCTCTAGAATGGAAGATCCGATAATAGCGCCACGACGGCCTTTTTTGATGTCAAAGACAAATTCACCTGCATCAGTTTTGAATGGATCATTTTTGACAGAAACAGAGACTACTCCCCCTTTCAATATTTCTTTAGAAATGATAAAAGAAGCCACTTGATTTAGTATTTTATTTTGAATCACTCTTTTCAAAGGTCTTGCGCCATATTTAGGGTTGTATCCTTCTTTGGCTAAATATTCATAAGCTTCATCGGTTAATTCTAATGAAATCTCTTTAATAGCCAGTCTCTCTCTTACTAGATTAATCTGTATTTTCACTATCTCTCTTATAGCCTCCATAGGCAATATATCAAAGATAACAATATCATCTACTCTGTTTAAGAATTCTGGACGGAAGAAATCTTTCATAGCTTCCATCACTTTTTCTTTAACTCCGGCATATTCATCCCCTTTTATATCTCTATCACCGAAGCCCATTTTTTCCATCTTGTCTATATAACTGGCCCCAATGTTTGAGGTCATAATAATAATAGTATTTTTGAAATTAACAGTTCGGCCTTTAGAATCAGTTAGCCGACCATTATCCAAAACTTGAAGGAAAATGTTAAAGACTTCTGGATGAGCTTTTTCAATTTCATCAAACAAGACAATAGAGTATGGACGGTGTCTAACCATTTCTGTTAGACCACCACCATCATCAAAACCAATATAACCAGGGGGAGCGCCTATCAGTTTAGAAACAGAATGCTTCTCCATAAATTCTGACATATCAACCCGAATCAATGCTTTTTCATCATCAAACATAAATTCAGCCAAAGCTTTAGTCAGCTCTGTTTTGCCAACTCCAGTTGGACCTAGAAAAATAAAAGAACCAATTGGTTTGTTTGGGTCAGAAATGCCGGCGCGAGAGCGTTTGATGGTATCAGCTATTTTTTTGACCGCCTCATCTTGACCTACTATGCGTTTCTTCAATTCATCTTCCATCCTAGAAAGTTTTTCGGCTTCTTCTTCAAGCATTCTAGAAACAGGAATACCAGTCCACTTGGCTACTATATTGGCTATATCATTTTCTGTTATTTCTTCTTTTAAGATACGACGAGAACTTTGAAGTTTTTTGAGTTTTTTCATATTGGCGTCAAGACTTTTTTCTAAAGCAGGAATCTGTCCATAACGAACTTCAGCCGCTTTGCCAAGATCTACTCTAGCTTCAGCTTCTTCAGCTTCTAAACGAGCAAATTCAAGCTCTTTTTTAATCCTTTTGATTTCTCCAACACTTTCTTTTTCATTTTTCCATTTCAAATCAATTTCTCTAGTTTTTTCTTTTAGGTCAGCAATTTCTTTTTCAATTTCTTGAAGACGAGTTTTGGCCTTACTATTTTTACCTTTGGCTTCTTTTTTAAGAGCTTCTTTTTCAATTTCAAGTTTTATCACTTTTGAGTTAGTTTCTTGAAGCACTGGTGGCATATTTTCAAGTGATATTTTTAAATGGCTCGAAGCTTCATCTATAAGGTCAACTGCTTTGTCTGGCAAAAATCTATCAGCAATATATCTGGCAGAAAGCACCACCGCCGCTTTAATAGCGTCATCAGTTATACGAACCCCGTGATAGAGTTCATATTTTTCTTTTAATCCGCGCAATATAGTTGTGGCATCATCTATTGATGGCTCACTTATAAAGACAGATTGAAAACGACGAGTCAAAGCTGGGTCTTTTTCTATATGTTTTTGATATTCTTTGATGGTAGTAGCTCCGATGGCCCGCAATTCTCCTCTAGAAAGAGGGGGTTTCAACATATTGGAAGCATCAAGAGAACCTTCGGCTGATCCAGCGCCAACAATAGTATGAATTTCATCTATAAAAAGTATAATCTTACCGTCTGATTTTTCTATTTCTTTTATGATATTTTTGAGTCTTTCTTCAAATTCACCTCTGTATTTAGTTCCTGCCACTAAAAGTCCCAAATCAAGAGACACTATTTCTTTATCTTTCAAAGACTCTGGAGCATTACCAGAAGCAACTCTCATAGCCAGACCTTCAGCGATAGCGGTTTTACCTACACCCGCTTCTCCAATTAAGATAGGATTATTTTTGGTTCGACGAGAAAGAATCTGGATAATACGAGAAATTTCTTCATCTCTACCAATGACTGGGTCAAGTTTGTTTTCGCGAGCCAATTTAGTAAGAGAGCGAGTATATTTTAGTATGTTTTTATTTTTATGATAAGTTTTGGTCTCTGGCATTCTGCCTTGTTTTATTTCTTGAATCAAAAACAAAACTTTTTCTTTTTCAATTTTGAAACGAGAGAGAGTGTCTTTGGCTAAACTTGGAATATCAAGACAAGCAATAAAAATATGTTCAGTAGAAACAAATTCATCATTCATAGACTTCGCTACTTTTGAAGAATGTTCAATGATTTGAGCCAACTCTGGAGTAAGAAAAATCTGATAAGAGGGGGACATAGTGCCACCAGAAGCAGTCCCTTCCATTGCTTCAAAAATAGAATCAGTCAAAAGAATGGTATCTACTTCCATTTTATCCAAAATAGAAGCCACCATACTTTCTTCTTGTAAAATAAGTGCGGCGAGAAGATGAAGTGGTTCTACATTATTTTGACTACGCTCAATAACCAGCTCGTGAGCTTTCCTGATAACTTCTTTGGCTTTAGTTGTAAATTGATTAAATGGTGTCATAAATAAAAATATTATGGCTGTATTATAGCAGAAATCTGTATTAAATCAAGCTACTTAGCCAATTCAGCTAAAGCTTTTGGGATAGCGGATTTTAAAATATTTACAG
>PCXM01000034.1:8030-8488 GCA_002771075.1 Candidatus Zambryskibacteria bacterium CG10_big_fil_rev_8_21_14_0_10_34_34 | reverse complement strand
ATATATGAATATTCGTTGTCTGTATTATTTAGCGGTGCTTCTAGACCAATTACTTCCCCAGAAAGATTGAGGGCAGGACTACCAAGATGATTTTTAGAAACTTTTATATCAGAAAAAATATTGGAGACCGATACCTTATCTTCCCCATATTTAAGCTGAAAGACTCTACCAATAGAAGCTGCGTTAGAGTCTCGTCCACTAATAACAACCAAAGATTGACCGATTTTTAATCCGTCAGAATCACCAAAAACAGCGGAATAAAAAGTTGGTTTTGGATTTTCGTTTTGAGGAACATTTACTTTAATAAAAATTAAACCATTTTCTTTATCAGTAAAAATTTTACCAGAAGGGTAAATCTTGCCGTCAGAAAATAAAATAGCAAATGAAGAGGCCAAATTATAACTTCTTAAATCAGCAACAATAACACCCTCATTAGAGACAACCAGCCCTAATCCAGT
>PCXM01000034.1:2165-7990 GCA_002771075.1 Candidatus Zambryskibacteria bacterium CG10_big_fil_rev_8_21_14_0_10_34_34 | reverse complement strand
TTTTTCATTTTTAGCAATAGATTCAAGTAATCTGTCTTCTTCGTTGACAATAACAGTAGTAACTATTTTATCTGGTTTCCCCGGTTCGGTCACCACCCGTTCAATAGTTTTTTCAACTACTCTATTTATTGTTTGAGTCACTTCAACTGGAGCTTCTGAAAGTAAAGTAAAAGTGATGATACCAGTAGCAATTGAAGTTACAAATGTAACCAATAAGACGATAAGTATTAGTTGATGTTTGGTTAAATCTTCCATATTTAATTAAATAATACCAAAATAAAAAATTAAAAACAATTGTTAGTGGATATCCACTTCGCTAAAACTATACAAGACAAGATTTATTTAACTATCTTCTTGAGAGTGGAGATAAGAGAGTCTAAATCAGATTTTTTAGTATTACGACCTAAAGTTATGCGAAGAGAGGAAGAGCTACATTTTGAAGACTTTGAGCTTGTTGAACGGGCATTTTCAATCGCTTCAATCACATAAGAACCGTTTTCTAAACTAAGAGAATGACAAGCAGAAGCAGCCGAGACCGCAAAACCGAGAGTGTCTAATTTAATAACTAAAAACTCCGAATCTAGGCCCTCTTTTCTTACCAAGGACTCTCCTTGTATTGATTGAAAACAGATATTAATATTGTTGGGAAGGCGATTTTCTAAACCACCATTTAAAGACGTGTTTGGAATTTCTTTTAAAATTTTTTTGATTGCATAATCGCGTAATTTTGTTAGACGTTTTGATTCTTTCTCACCTCCTCGGCGAGCTAGTTCTAAAGCTTTGGCAAAACCAACAGCTCCAATTACATTTTCTGTTCCTGATCTTAATCCCCCTTCTTGTCCTCCACCAAACATAACAGGGACAATGTTAATAACGCGTTTAACCACTAAAATACCCACACCTCTTGGTCCATATATTTTAATACCATCTAAAACTAATAAATCAGCTCCCAATTTTTCTATAGAAACATCTTCATAACAAACAGATTGACAAGCATCAACCAAAAAATAAGGATAATTTTGTCCAAGGGCTACCCTTGGATTTTTTTGTTTATATTCTCTGATCACTCCAGCAATTTTTTGGATTGGTTGAATGGTCCCTATTTCATTGTTGGCATGTTGAATAGCAATTAAAACAGTATTTTCTTTTATTTCTTTTTTGATTGAATCTGGATTTATTATTCCTTTTTCATTTGGAGCAATAAAAGAAACTTCTGCTTTCCCTTCTTTTAATAAATATTTGATTGGTTCCAAAACTGCTGAATGCTCTATTGTTGAGACTATGATATGTGGAATTAAAGGACCACCCTTTGGGGCAAAATCCTTCAAGGATGACCTTTGAGAAACGAAAGCCAAGGGCAACCCTTGAACTGCCCCTGTCCCAAAGGGTTGCCCTTGGCTTTTCACGACACCTAAAATAGCAATGTTTAATGATTCGGTACCAGAGGCAGTAAAAAAGACTTCGCTAGATTTGCAATGCAAAATGCGAGCAATCCTTATTCTCGCCTCCTCTAGCATGTTTTTAGCCCGCTCCCCCTCTGTGTGTAAAGAAGAAGGATTAGCCCAAAAATCTTTTTGAATTTTTGTCATCTCTTTTGCCACCCTTAAATCAACCGGCGTGATAGCGGCATAATCTAGAAAGATTCTTTTTTCTTTGTTTTTCATATTATTCTGTTGTTATTTTGAATAATACCACAATTAATGTATAATATACGATTATGGTAATAGATTGGAATTTAGTTGTTTTTTTTGCGCCTTTATTGGCTTTAGCGATTTCTTTGGTGGCTCTTATATTAGTGATAATAATGTATTTTAGAGTCTCTAGAATATTTAGAAGCGCTAATGTTCCAGACATCGAAAGACTTTTAAAACTACATACTAAGACCTTAGAAGACCTTATAAAGTTTCAGGCGGACTCAACTATGTATATAAAATCCTTAAATAATAGGATAAAAGGCAAGATAGGAAGAGTCCCTACTTTAAGATTTAATCCATTTAAAGGCACTGACCTAGGTGGCAACCAAAGTTTTTCTTCTGTTCTCGCAGACGAAGAAGGAAACGGAGTGGTCATAACCAGTATGCATACTAGAGAACGCACTAATGTTTTTGCCAAACCATTAAAAGACTGGGAGAGTGATTATGGATTAACATCAGAAGAAAAAGAAGTGATAAAACAATCAAAAATAAATGGAGGATAAAAATAAAACAGAAAAAATAAAAACAATACCCCGTGAACCAGTCGTCTCTGTCATGGGTCATATTGATCATGGCAAATCCACTTTGCTTGATTATATAAGAAAAAAAAATACTACCGAAAAAGAAGCTGGCGGTATTACTCAACACGTATCTGCTTACGAAGTAGAAAAAGAGATAGGTGGCCAAAAAAGAAAAATAACTTTTATAGATACTCCCGGACATGAAGCTTTTTGTTCTATCAGAGAGCGAAGCACCGATGTGGCTGATATTGCAATCCTTGTCGTTTCAGCTGAAGATGGAGTAAAACTTCAAACCATTGAAGCTTTAAATTGTATCAAAAAAGATAATATTCCTTTTATAGTGGCTATAAATAAAATTGACCGCCCTAGCGCCGATATTGACAAGATTAAAACCGACCTAGCAGAAAATGACATTTTAGTAGAAGGTTGGGGTGGCACCATACCAGTAGTAGCTATATCAGCCAAAACAGGAAAAGGTGTTCATGAACTCTTGGAAATGATACTTCTCCAATCAGATATAGAAGAATTAAAGGGCGACCCAACTGCTTTAGCAGAAGGATTTGTAATAGAAAGTAGTCTTAATCCTAGAGAGGGTATTTCTGCTACTCTGATAATAAAAAATGGCTCTCTTAAAGTGGGTCAGTTTATAGCTAGTTATGGAAGTTATGTTCCTATTAGAGTCATAGAAGATTATAAAGGTGAAAAAATAAAAGAAGCCACTTTTTCTAGTCCTGTCAGAATAGTTGGTTGGAGTGGCGAACTAAAAGTGGGAAATCGTTTCAAAACTTTTTTAAAAAAAGAAGAAGCTATCAAATTTGCTTCTGAAAATAAAACTAGTTTAGAAACAAAAAAAGTTCAAAACTTTTCGGATGGAGAAACTTTTGGAGTGGTTATAAAGACAGACACTTTTGGCTCATTAGATGCAGTAGAGCACGAACTCCAAAAGTTATGTAATGAAAAAATCTCCGTTAAAATAATTTCAAAAGGAATCGGCACTATTACAGAAAAAGATTTAAAAACTGCAAATATAAAAAATAGTCTCGTTTTGGGTTTTAATGTTAAGATAGACAAAAATGCAGAAATATTGGCTCTTCGAGATAATATAAAAATAAAAACATACAAAATAATCTACGAATTGGTTGATTATGTAAAAAATGAAGTAATAGAAGCTACACCAACCGAAAATATAGAGATAGTAACTGGAAGTATTAAGTTGCTTAGGGTTTTTAATAAAAACAAACACAAGCAAGTAATCGGTGGTAGAGTAAACGAAGGAGAAATCAAAATAGGAGCCACAGTTAAAATATTTAGAAGAGAAGCTTTACTTGGTGAAGGCAAAATAAAAGAACTTCAAACACAAAAAATAAAAACTGATTTAGTCCAAGAAGGTCAGGAATTTGGGATGATGGTAGAGTCAAAAATAGAATTAGCAGAAGGAGATATTTTAAAAACGACTTCTATTATCAAACAAAAATAAATGAAACATATAAATAGATTTAAAGATGACAAATTTATTTCACTTATCTCTAGATTTGCTGCTGAATATTTTTCTATAGAATCAAGCAAAGATTCATTGATGACAATAACCAAAACAGAGATTTTTGACCGTGGCAAAAGAGCTTCGGTTTATTTTACCGCTCTACCAATAGAAAAAGAAGAAGCCGCTTTAGAATTTGCCAAACGACGCAGACAAGATTTCCGTCTATTTATGATGTCTAAAAAATCTTTTGGCTTTACTCCTAAAATAGATTTTTATATTGATGAAGGTGAGCACAATCGTCAAAAAATAGACAGACTTTCAAATGAATCTCACATTGAAAATTTAATAAATAAAAGCTAAAATAGCTCTTATTCGGCCACGTAGCCAAGTAGTAAGGCATTCCTCTGCAAAAGGAATATACGCGAGTGCAATTCTCGCCGTGGCCTCATTTGTTGAAAAAAATTGTTTGATGTGCTCGGAGTGGGAGTTGAACCCACATCCCTTTCGGGACAACATTTTAAGTGTTGCGTGTATACCAATTCCACCATCCGAGCATCATTGTTTTCTTGTTATATTTCTACCTCTATGTGTTGTTTGTAGACTATGGCAATTCGGACAAAGTATTCTTAAATTATTTATTCTATTGTCATGTCTATTTCCGTTTATATGATCTAATTCCAAAGGAATTCTACCATCAACAGACTTTTTAGCCCAACCACATTTTTCACATTTAGGTTTTTTAAGTTTAGCTGAAAATAATCGTTTTTTCAACTTAAAGCTTTGGTAGGTACTATTTATTATTAAGATTTTTTCAAGAGGTATACGAGGATTAAAATCAAATTTCAATCCTTTATTCCATATTTTTCCAGTAAAATGTTTTATATTTAAAGAGTATTCTCTTATATATTTTTTTACTTGATCATAATTACCACCCGTTGGTCTTAGTCCTAATAAACTAATTACTTGTCTGTAACTTTTTGACACTTTATTGGAAATAGTTTTAAAATTGGTAAAATAGAGACACAAAACAATGAAGCCCAAAAATAAGAAAATTTTATTTCTTTTTAGTTTGGTATTTTCTATCTACCCCAGTCCTTATTGGAGGTTATGAATTCTTTATAGATGATTAGAGGTAAAAATTTTTAGCTAATTTTGTATTAAATTTAAATATTAAAAAAGTTATTAACATTATTATCTTGCAGACCAATAGTTATATGTAGTATGCTCTATGTATGAATATAAAAAAGATTTATACAAAAGAGATAAAAAAGGATGCGAGGGAATTAAGACTACAAGGATGGAGTTACAAAAAGATTGGCAATAAAATAAGAGTTCCAAAAAGCACCTTGAGTACCTGGCTCAAAGACACCCCCCTACCTTTAAAATTTAAAGAAAGATTATATACAAAACAAATAAAAATGATGACTAAGGGTGAGTTTAGTCAAAAAGATAGAAGAAATAAAGAAATTACCTCCATTATAAAAAAAGCTAAATCAGAAATTAAAAAACCTATTGGTCTTGATGCTTATCGTTTTTTTGGAGCTGCTTTATATTGGGCAGAAGGTAGCAAAAATAAAATGTTTCAAATGACCAATTCTGACCCTTATCTAGTTTTGTTTTGGATTAAATGGGTTGAAAAAATATTCAAAATTACACCTCACAAACTTACAGTGAGATTAAATATCTACCCCCAACAATCAGAAAAAAATATTAAAAAATTTTGGTCTGATCTTACAAAAATTCCAGTGGCAAATTTTGGAAAAAGTTATGTAAAACCATTAAGTACAAATTACAAAAAAAATAACCTCTATTATGGAACCCTTAGGATTGAAGTTCCCAAAGGGACTGATTATCGTCATCGTGTATACGGATGGACTCAAGCAATATTAAAAGATATTGCTCCACAAGTTAAGCTAATAGAAAAAAGATGGCAAAAATTAAAAAATGTTGCTAAACCAATAAATTTAAACTAAAATAGTTTGATATGCGCCCATAGCTCAGTTGGTAGAGCAGCTCGCTCTTAACGAGACGGTCCTAGGTTCAAATCCTAGTGGGCGCACATGATAGAAAAATATGAACTGCTTCATATTTTTTGATACCTGTGTGAGACGGAAGTATGTTTTTTCAGTA
>PCXM01000034.1:0-2146 GCA_002771075.1 Candidatus Zambryskibacteria bacterium CG10_big_fil_rev_8_21_14_0_10_34_34 | reverse complement strand
CTAGAATGATACCGAAATGAGTATATCATCTGGTGAAGTTTTTGAATAATTTTGACTTGGCTTTTTGCATTTTTTCAGCTGATTGGTTGTCAGAAAGTTTACGCGATTCTTTGTTTAGATGATTCTCGTTGATTCCAGATTTAAGATACTTCTGCCAATCTAGAATGGTTTGGAGTTTTTCATATGGAGTTAAATATTTGTCATAGATTTTTGTAATCTTGCCTTTGTCATCTGTTCTGCTCCTGGCAAATCCACAAGGACGGTGGAAGTTCAAATACTCATCCATATTTTCTCGGTAGAAGAAATTAATTTCTCTGGCATATTTTTTGTGAATGTAGACATAACCCATATGCTTCCTCACAACGGCTCCATTTTTGCATTCCACCAAACCATTATCGTTGGTTCTTCTGGCTCTGGACTTGGTCTGATCGATTAAAAGTTTTTTCAGAAGTTTTGCCACCACACAATTGATGTATTCACTGCCATTGTCCGAATGAAACCCCAATATTTCAAAAGGAAATCTGGCTAACAATTCTTCTAACAAAGGAGTCATAAAATACTCTGATATTCCTTCTACACATCCAACAATTTCCCATTGAGTTTCTTCATCGACCAAATTGATATGATACACACCTTTTTCTTTGTCCCAGTCGCCCTGATGAACCGAATCTACTCTTAGAAAGCCAGGTTTTCCATTTGTTTGGGGTTTTCTTCTTTCCCCGATGTTTCGATTGACCGCTTGAGTTTTTTCAATGAACAAAATCTGCGATTGGTATTGTCTTTTGGATTTGCGAATATTGTAGAGATGAGAGATTGATATGTGAGATATCATTTCAAATTCCTGTCTCTTAAATTCCAGATATTCCCTTTGTAGTATCCTTTTGGTAGCTGGACCGGATATGCGACCATGAGCATTGTCTGTTTCAATCAGTCGAGCAATGTCGGAAGTGTCGTATCTTGTCGGAAAAGTGTTTTTCTTGATTTCGCTTAAACGCAGTTTGCCATATTTTTTCTTTCTCTTGATTAATTTTTTGATATGACTTTTGGATAAATCAGTGATCGACTGCACATAACTGACCACAATTCCTTTTTCTTTCTTTTTCAAAGAAAAATATCTCACTTTGGAGAGCAGATTACCGACCCAATCATACATCTCCTGTTTGTTTTCATTTCCTCTCTTGTTAATGTTAAATGATATTGTTCCAACTCCCGAGAGAAATGATTTGAGTTGTGCAATACTTAAAATATTCTCATCATTCATGGTGATCTTCATATAATCACCAGTATGACGGATGGAATCCAAAGTGAGCTCTTTACGGGCTCATTTTGCGTTGGAATCCAATATCATTTGGGTATCATCTTGTATTGGACAAGACTGCGACTGGACTTTACACTTTTATTTTTATATTGTTATGTTACCATATTTTTGGAACAACAAACGAAAGGAGGTTTCGTATGAGACAAGAATGTCTTGGTGTCGATCTTGGGAATGTGATCATCGACCATGTTGGTTTCGGCACAACTCCTGAGTTCTTTCAAACCGGTGACTACAACATCATTCCGCCCGTGGAAGGAGTTTTCGCTGCCCTGAGACGTTTGAATCAAGAGCGATTTAACGGGAACATCTTCGTTGTGTACAACGCTTCGGATGTGGCTGATCGGAAAATCGTTACTTGGCTCTTGACACGCAACTTTTTTGACCACACCGGCATTTCTCCTGATCGAGTGAGAAGGACACAGAATGGTCGCAACAAGTTGTCTGTGTGCGGATTGTATCAAGCGACGCATTTCGTTGATGACCGTCTTGAAGTCCTAAGCCACCTTATCAACAATGTGGAAAATCTATATTTGTTTCGTCCTCAACAGAACGAGGTCGAACAGTATCAGAAATTCCTGAATCAGGTTCGGCTGGTGAACGGATGGGATGAAGTTGTACGCAGGCTGATCACCTAACAACAGCCTCTCAGATGTTTGGGAGGCTGTTTTCTTTAACTTAAATTTATATTATAATATTCTTAATGAAAATAGAAAATAAAAATGAAGCTTTGGGTATTGATATAGGTAATGTGATTATCGATCATCGCCTCACCGACAAAAATGATACGACACTCCATGAGGAACGTTATTCTACGATTCCAGCCACGGA
>PCXM01000042.1 GCA_002771075.1 Candidatus Zambryskibacteria bacterium CG10_big_fil_rev_8_21_14_0_10_34_34 | reverse complement strand
CGCTACCCCTCAAGTAGGACAGATGTTAATTCATAATAATAACTCGTCGGACTCTTAAATCCAATACACTCTCTCGGTCGGTCATTCAAGAAGGCATGAATTTCATTCAATTCTTCTTCAGTCACTGACTCAATATTTCTTCTTTTTGGTACAAAACATCTAATCCATCTGTTAGTGTTCTCCACCAAACCTTTTTCCCAAGAGTGATACGGATGTGTAAAATATATGGAAGTGTTGAGGAGAACTTCCAGTTCTCTCCAACATGTGAAAGCCAGGTCATTGTCTGTGGTGATACTTTGAAGAGCGACACCATGGAACATAGAGGAAAGCGCGGCACGAATGGTGTCGCGTTTTCTGTTTGGTAGTTTTCTAATCCAAGTCTTTTTAGCGAAGCGGTCAACCACAACAAGCAAAACCCAAGGACTCTCTTTAGATACAATGAAGTCCATCTCAAGATGACCAGCTTCTTTTGTTTCTGGCCTTTGGTCTATATATTTCCTGCCATCTTTAGGTGTTTTCCAGTGTCCTCGTTTTCTGCATGATTTATGTTTGTTCCAACCCCAAAAGAGCAGGTGTTCCAAACATCTGTTTTCAGCAAACTTGTATATAGCTTTGGGAGAGCAAATGATGTTTAACTCTCTTTTCAAATATCCACTGATCTGTTTTGGAGACCATCTGTATGGTTTTCCCAATCTTTCCTCAACAAATACACAAAGGAAACTACTCATAGCTACTTTGAGGCATTGCTCTTTAGCTCTCCATCTTTTTGCTTGTGATTTTTGTTTAGCCTTAGCTGCATTATATTCTCCATTTATGCTGTGTTTTTGTATTTCTCGACTCACAGTATTTGGACTCCGTCCTAAAAACTCGGCAATGGAACGAATCTCTGTTTCTTTTCGATACATCACCTCAATTGTAAATCTTTCTTCAAACGACAAATGTTTATATTTCTTCTTCATGACAATTAAAATTAAATTTTTGCTAAAAACTAATTATAACTGTCCTACTTCAAAGGTGTCTGGGGGTTCAATAGTTATATTAATTGTTATATTAATTTAATATTTATACTAAAAATGCCAAAGATAAACTTTGGCATTTTTAGTTAGATTAACTATCTGCTAAATCTTATTCAGTAGCAGGAGTTTCTTCTTCTACAGGAGCTGTATCATCTGCAGGAACATCAGTAGCAAGCACATCTGTAGCAGGAACAACTTCTTCTCCTTCTACTACATCTTTTTTTTCTTTATCCATAATATTTATATTAAATCTTATAATCAAAACTAGTAATAGCCGACTTTCCCTATGATATCAAATATTCTAAATAAATCAAGCTTTTTTGGGTTATCTTGAAATACTGCCAATAACATCTTCTGGCCTATCAGGTGGTATTTGATAATAATTTATAAGAAATTTGGTAATATTAAGAAAGGGATCAGTCAAAGTTTCGGAAGCATAACGAACTCCTTTAGGATAAGTATGAAAAAGAAAGACTAAAAATTTTGGTTCATAAGATGGGAAATAACCAAAGAAGGAGTGGAGATATTTTCCTTCAACATAACCAGCTTCCCCTTCATTGGTCATTTGAGCAGTTCCAGTTTTGGCCGCCACCGAATAGCCCGGAATTTTGGCATTACCACCGCGTAAAGTAGTGTCAACCACATTGGTTAACATCCTACTTATTTCTTCTGAAGTTTCTTTTTTAATTACTTGTTTATCTGAAATGAAAGAAAATTTCTTGGAAAGACCGCTTTTATATTCTATTTTTTTGACCAGATGAGGAGTGATTAAAGTGCCACCATTAGCCAAGACGGAAAGAGCCCTGACGGTGGCAATAGGAGTAAAAGCCACCCCTTGACCATAAGAAGCAGTAACTATCTCTATATCTCTTTTACTATCTAAGTTTTTGATAAGGCCCCGCCCTTCATTTGGCAAATCAATACCAGTTTCGGTGCCAACACCAAAACTTTTCATATAATCTGAAAAACTTTCATTACCCATTTTGAGAGCCACATAAGCCGCTCCGGTATTTAGAGACTGGTTTAAAACTTCTTGCATATTGACAGTCCCTCTTCCTCTATTGTCATAATTTGAAATGCGTCTTTTGTTTAAAAATAGAAAACCAGCATCATAATAAGTGCTTTCAGCCGAAACGGTACCAGAATCTATACCTGCCGCCATAGTGATAGATTTAATGATAGAACCCATCTCGTATACACTCTCCACCATTGGATTGTTAAAAAATTTGGCATTACTTTCTGAAAAATTATTTAAATCAAAAGAAGGGATCCAAACCATAGCCGTTATTTCTCCGTTGTTTGGATTTATAATGATCCCCCCGATCTCATCACTACCCCATTTTTCTCTAACATTTTTTAGTTCACTTTCAAGAAAAAGTTGAGTGGATGGTTCTATAGTAGTAATGATATCGCCCTCTTCTTTTGAATGTTCACCTAGAGATCCTTTAACATTTGAAAAAAATTCGGCAAAAAAGTTATTATATATTTTTGAAGGATCTTTTTTTAGAGTATCTTCATAATATCTTTCTAAACCATAACGTCCAGCCAACTCGTCCCCATCAAACCCGACAAAACCAATGACGTTAGAAGCGAGACTGCCACCAGGGTAAAAACGCCACTTGTCAGTAGAAATGGTCACTCCATAAATATTTAGTTTTTGAACTTTGTTAGCCGTCTCTGTATTTAAATGTTCTGCAATTTCTTCATAAGGGTCATCTTTTTTTGAAACTTTAGCCAAAAATTCTTCTTCATCCAAAACTAAAAATTGACTCAACTGTTTATAAATACTATCTGGATTTTCTATAACTTTAGGATTGATGGCCACAGTAAAACCAGACCTTGAAATAGCAGCTGGTATGATTTCCCTATCTTTACTTTCAAAATAAATATTACCTCTATCGTAAGAAATAGTGTTTTCATTTATATTTTGTCTTTCAGCATCTGCAGAAAAAGTTTTTCCATCTACTATCTGGACAAAATATAAGCGCACAACCATAATGAGCGCTACTAAGATAATAATAACGGATATAAAACGAATCCTTCCTATCATCTCTTTATTTTAATCTATTTTAAAAGAAAGAGCAGTTTTTTTGGAATTTTTAACTATAAAAATTGGGTGACGAACCTCTACAAAACCAAGACTAATGGCTTTTTCGGTGCTTACACTGTTTTCAATAGATAATCTTTGAGACTCTTTTTCACTAACTTCTATATTTAGAAATTGTATTTGTTTTCTGGTTTTTTCTAAGACGGTCAAATTGCGGACAGCGATATTAGCAAAATACATATAAGAAAGTGCCACTGCCATCACCAAAGCCATAAGCCCATAATTAAATAAGTTATTTATTTGTAATGTCTTTGTTTTTTGTTTTATTAAATCAGTCATTTTTCTATTATTTTTATTAAATTTTTTGAATGATTCTTAGCTTGGCGCTTCTTGATTTTGGATTTTTCGTTATTTCTTCATCATCTGGAGTAATCGGCTTTTTATTTATAAGAATTCCTTTTTCTAAAGTTACTTGCAATTTAAAAAATCTTTTTACTATTCTGTCTTCTAAACTATGAAATGAAATTACTGCCATCCTGCCTTCTTTATCTAAAATATTAAATCCTTTACTCAAACCTTCCTCTAAAGCTTGTAATTCATCATTGACAGCTATTCTAATGGCCTGAAAAGTCTTGGTAGCTGGATGAATCCTTCCAAAACGATAAAATATCGGCACGGCATTTTTAATAATTTCTGCCAATTGACCAGAAGATTTGATTGGGCTTTCCGATCTACTTGCTACAATAGCTTTGGCGATCCTTCTAGAGTACCTCTCTTCACCATAACCGTAGATAACATCTGCCAAATTTTCTTCATCCCAATTATTGACAACATCATAAGCAGTAGTATCACTTTCTTCTACATTTTGCTTAAAAGTCATCAAAAGGGGCTCATCTTTTTGGAAACTAAAACCTCTACCTTCTGTGGCCGAAGTATCGGTGTCACTTCCAAAAAATTGACTAGCGTTCCAACCAAGATCAAATAATATTTTTGTTGGATTCTTGATACCAAGCATCTCTGGCGCTTTGTCAATATTTCTAAAGTTAAGCACTCCCAGTTTTGGTTTGGCTCCAGCCAAATCAAGTCTCTCTCTACTTAAAATCACAGACATTTCATCTGCATCAATGCCAGCGAGAGTAACTTGACTTTTCATTTTCTGCCAAACTCCTTCCATATGTCCACCCATACCTAAAGTGGCATCTAAATAGATATCACCATCTTGAAAAGAAAGTCCGTCTATTATTTCTTTTAAAAGAACACTTTCGTGGTTCATTTACATTATGCCTAGGCCTGATAATTTTTCTGCCAAACCTAGAGCGCCTTTCTCCACCTGTTTTTTATAATCAATCCACGACTTCTCATTCCATATTTCTAAACGATTTTGAACTCCTATTAAAACCACTTTAGTTTTAAGATTGGCTCTTTCTCGTAAAAAATCTGGAACCAAAACTCGTCCGATATTGTCCACCACCACTTCACTAGCTCCTCCAAACATATATCGAGTAAAACTTCTCATATCAGAGGAAAGCATTGATGAATTTTCTGAAAGTTTATTTGCTATTTGCTCCCATTCTTTGAGAGTAAATACAAACAAACACTGATCCAATCCGGGAGTAATAACAATCTTCTTGCCCATAAGAGACCTAATTTTAGACGGTAGAGAAACTCTATTTTTATCGTCTATAGTGTGTGTGTATTCTCCTATGAGCATGATTATTGTGTTATCCACTTCTTCCCACTTGATTCCATCTTATACCACCTCATTATATTCGTCTACCACTTTGAACTGTGGATAAGTGGATAACTTAACCTAAAAACAAAAAACCACCTTATTTAAAGGGGTTTTTTGAAATTTTATTTAATTTAATTATTTAAGAGTAATACTTTCTATTATCACGGGCTCAAGTGGGCGGTCAGATGCATCTGTTTCTGATGAATTTATTTCTATAACAACATCTATACCTTCAGTAACATATCCAAAAACAGTGTGTTTAGTATCAAGATTATTATTGGGAGCTACATTGATGAAAAACTGACTTCCATTGGTATCAGGTCCAGCATTGGCCATTGAGATGGTCCCTGCATTATTTTTATTATCTGGCCCTATCTCATCAGCAAAATAATAACCAGGACCTCCAGTACCCCATTTATCTATCAACGAATCATCTTTTGAAAAAGGATCTCCTCCTTGATTCATAAAACCCTTAATCACTCTGTGGAACTTGGTGCCATCATAAAAACCTTCTTTAGCTAATTTTATAAAATTAGCTACTGTGTTTGGAGCCAAATCAGAAACAAATTGGATAGTAATATCTCCTTTGTTTGTATGTAATATTGCATTCATAATTTTTTCTTGATTGATTACAGATGAATTATCATCTTTTTTATTAATTGATTCATTTAATATCACTACATCCCCATTTGATGTCACTTTATTTCCAGAATCACCTTTAATAAAGAAAAACCAAATAGCTCCAGTAATGATAAAAGCAAAAACAATAGCAGAAATAGATATTTTATTCATCCCGTTAGAGATAGGAAATGCTACGCATTTCCGTAGTTAATTGTAATTTGTGAATTATTTTAAACATAT
The DNA here is from genome assembly GCA_002771075.1 of Candidatus Zambryskibacteria bacterium CG10_big_fil_rev_8_21_14_0_10_34_34. Taxonomy (GTDB): domain Bacteria; phylum Patescibacteriota; class Minisyncoccia; order Phycocordibacterales; family WO2-35-19; genus WO2-35-19. The sequence goes on along the minus strand of PCXM01000042.1, from coordinate 406 downwards.
CTGTAATATTTAATTATTTTATATTATAAACGTTTTGATCTCTAACGGGACGCATTAATGGAAAAGTTTGAAGTTCACGTAATGGTTTATTGGCCAAAATCGCAAAGAAGCGTTCTCCAAATCCAAAACCACAAGTAGGTGGCATACCATGCTCCAGCATTTCTATAAATTCAAAATCAGGCATCATCGCTTCTTCATCTCCACTGTCAATCAATTTTTGCTGGAGGTCAAATCTTTCTTTTTGATCAATTGGGTCATTTAATTCTGAATAACCCCTACCCACTTCGCTCCCTGCAATGATAGGTTGGAACATTTGTGTTATATTTTTATCTTTTATTTTTTTAGCCAGAGGGGCAACCAATGAAGGATGATTTATAAGGAAAGCTGGACCCGTTATATTTTTGCG
>PCXM01000022.1:9171-9787 GCA_002771075.1 Candidatus Zambryskibacteria bacterium CG10_big_fil_rev_8_21_14_0_10_34_34 | reverse complement strand
GCCGCAAAATTAACCGGCTGGCGTATTGACATCAAATCAACTAAAGGAGAAGAATTAGAAGTAGCCGAATAAGTTTTCAACTTTCTAAAATAGATTTGTTTGAAGAATACTATATAATAGGAGTGTTTAATGTGGGTCATTTATAAATTAATTATAAAATATGAAAAGTAAATTATTATTCTTAATCATAATTTGTTTAATATCTTTACCAAACCTATCATTAGCAGAATCAGATTCTATTGATTCCAATGTAGGTGGTGAATCAGAACAAATAAGAAAAACTACTGAAGAAAATGTCAGAGACATAAAAAGAGAAGTGGAGCAAAAAAGAGAAGAAATAAAAAATAGAGTGGGAGAAGAAAAAGAAGTTTTAAAGAATAGAATTGAAGAAAGAAGAGAAGAATTAAAACAAAACCTAGAACAAAAAAGAGAAGAAATAAAAAATAGAGTAGAAGAAAGAAGACAAAATGCTACCGACCAAATCACAGAAAGAGTAAACAAATTTATAAGTAAAATAATAGAAAGATTTAGCACTGCAGTCAATCGTTTAGATATCTTGGTTATTAGGATAGAATCAAGAATTGAAAAAATAGAAGCTAGAGATATTGATGTAACA
>PCXM01000022.1:3089-9138 GCA_002771075.1 Candidatus Zambryskibacteria bacterium CG10_big_fil_rev_8_21_14_0_10_34_34 | reverse complement strand
CTACGGCAAGCGCCATAAAAGAAGCTTTTGAAACAACTAAAACTCAAATAGAACAAGCTAAAAAAGACCTCAAAGCAGCTCACACCGCTCTAGTAGAAGTAATAAAAAGTCTAAAACCGGGAGACAACAAACTTAGAGAAGCGCAAGAGAGTGACAACAATTAATTAAAAAAATTATAAATTAACTTAAATAAAAATGGATACTTTTAATCCAAATCAAATGCCTCCAATGCAAGAGCAGTCAGAAAAAAAATCTATCGGACCGCTTGTTGCTGTTATTATTATTTTGGCTCTTATTATCGTAGGCGGTTTATATTTTCTAAAGACACGTTCATCTCAACCTGTTTATGAAGCACCCACAGAAGGAGTTGATACCATTAGTGAATCTTTAAATCAACAAAGCGATTCCGATGAATTAAATTCAATAGAGGCAGATCTAAATGCCACTGACCTAGACAATCTAGACCAAGGAGCCGCTGTGATAGAGGCCGAATTGCAATAGAAACCTCACCCCCTACCCCCTCTCCTTAGCTAAGGAGAGGGACAAAAGCTGACAACTCCTTATTTTTAGGAATTTTTTGGTGTCTTGCTTGACTTTACATGCAATTTTTCTTTTTAAGAAAAAAATTTTATCTTTTCTACAACTCTATCTATATCCTTCTCAATCTCATCATTTTTAAACCTCAAAATTTTAAAATTTAATTCTCTGAAATATTTATCTCTGACTTTATCATTTTCCTTTGCTTCGTTTTTCATATGAATTCCCCCATCAATTTCAACGAGAAGTCTTTTTTCTTTGCAATAAAAATCTAAAATATAACCACCGATACTATGTTGTCTTCTAAATTTACTCCCGATTTTTCTATTTCTTAATTTTTCCCATAGCAAATTTTCTTGAGTAGTTGATCTTTTACGCAACCTCCTTCTCCTTTCCTTCAATTTTACTAAGCTATAAATTCTTGTCATACCACCTCACCCCCTACCCCCTCTCCTTAGCTAAGGAGAGGGGCCGATAATGTCAATATTATACCAATATTTAGATGGGGTGAGGTTTGCTTCAAAAAAGATTTTAATATAAACTAGCAAAATGGCATACGAAGTTAAAATAAAAAAACTGCCAAAGTCAGAAATAGAGCTAGAAATATCTCTTCCAGCTGATTTTTTGGATTTAGGGAGAAAGAAAGCCATAAAACTATTTAGTGATTCTTTAGATATTTCTGGTTTTAGAAAAGGTCATATTCCAGAAAAAATAGTAATAGAAAAAATAGGCGAAGATAAAATTTTAGAAGAAGCTACTGATATTATATTAAAAGAACATTTTTCTAAAATTATAGAGCAGGAAAAGTTGGATATAATAGGCAGACCAAATGTCTCCATTACTAAATTAGCTCTAGGAAATCCAATTGAAATTAAAGCCACTTTTGCCATAATTCCCTCTTTTGAATTGCCTGATTATAAGAAAATAGCAGTAAGTAGCCAGCAACAAGTAGTCAGCAAAGAAAAAAAAGAAGAAACAGAAGTTACCGATAAAGAAGTGGAAGATGTGTTGTTGCAAATAAGAAAAAATAAAGCTCATTTTGATTATCATAAAAATAATCCAGAAGATAAAGAACATCATCATCCCGAAATAAAAGACACGGATTTGCCAGAACTTAATGATGAGTTTGCTAAAGATGCTGGAAACTTCAAAAACTTAGACGAACTTAAAGAAAAAGTAAAACAAAATATTAAAGATGAGAAAAAAATACGAGATATAGAAAAAAAGAGGGCATCTATCATAGAAGAACTTGTTAAAAATACAAGTATTGAGTTGCCTGATATTTTAATAGAAAGTGAGATTAATAAATCTCTAGTTCAAATGAAAGATGATGTAGAAAGAGCTGGTCATAAATTTGATGAATATTTAATTCAAGTTAAAAAAACAGAAGACGATTTAAAAAAAGATCTAAAAGAAAGTTCAGAGAAAAAAGCTAAAGTCCAACTTATCTTCAACAAAATCGCTGAAGTAGAAAAACTCTCTCCAAACAAAGATATACTAGAAAACGAAGTTAAAGAAATAATGAAACACTACCCCGAAGCCACCGAGCAAAACGCTCGCATATACGTTTCCACCATTTTGCTCAATCAAGAGGTACTGAAATTGTTGGAAAACAAATCCTAAAAAACATCTAAAATGTTTTTCCAAAAATCTTAATATAAACCCGATGTAGAAAAAGCATTTCAAAGGATTTTCATTATTTTTGATTTTTCGTATAATATGCTAACATACAAGTCTATGAAAAATTCAATATTAGTTCCAACAGTTATAGAAAAAACTCATAACGGCGAGCGAGCTTATGACATTTATTCCCGTCTTCTAAAAGACCGCATCATCTTTTTGGGTGGTCAGATTGAAGACATAATGGCCAATTTGATTATTGCCCAACTTCTTTTCTTGCAGTCTGAAGATTCAAAAAAGGATATTTCTCTTTATATAAACTCCCCTGGTGGCTCAGTTACCTCTACCCTAGCCATCGTGGATACTATGAAATTTATAAAACCAGATGTCGCAACTTATTGTGTTGGTATTGCTGCTTCTGGCGCCGCTATGGTACTTTCTTCAGGAACAAAAGGTAAAAGATTTATATTAAAAAATGCCGAAGTGATGATTCACCAGCCAATCGGTGGCGCTGAGGGTCAAGCAACTGACATAGCTATCACCGCCAAACATATTCTTAAAACTAGAGAAAACTTAAATAAAATGTTGGCTGAAAACACTGGACAAACTCTTGCTAAAATAGATACCGATGTTGAGCGTGATTTCTTTATGACTGCCGAGGAAGCCAAAAAATACGGCATAGTTGATAAAATTCTATAATTTTGTATAATACTTTCATTAGTATTTAAACAAAAGTAATTTAGTCTGAATTTCAGATAAGAAAACGAGAATTTTAAACTAAAATGTCCTTAATTTGCAACAAAAACAAAGGAAAGACTCTCATTTCAAGCTATGGCCAGCTTGATCTAAAATAGGATCTAAATTACAGCAAAATATATGTCATTAAAATTAGCAATGCTTCTGGCAGGTCTGGCAGCATTTGTTGGTGTCGGATTTGGTTACTTTTTAAGATGGATTATCTCCTTAGGTCAACGTGGCTCGGTAGAAATTCATGTAAAACAGATGGAGCTTCACGCTAGAGAAGAAGCTAAAAGAATCACCGAAGAAGCTGAAAAAAAGGCCGAAGAAACTTTAAAAGAAGCCAGAATAGAGTTTAAAGAAAAAGACAACAAAATTAAAAAGATGGAGGACCGTCTTATCAAAAAAGAGGAATTTTTGGATAAACGGCAAGTTGATATAGACAAAGAAGTTGAACAAGTCAAAAATAAAGTCTCTGAAGTAAAGACAATCAAAGAAAAAATAGAAACCTTAGAAAAACAAAAGTTTGAAGAACTTCAAAAAATTTCCAACCTATCAGAAGACGAAGCCAAAGAAGTATTGTTGAAAGAGATAGAAAAGAAACATGAAGAAGATATTTTAGTTAGAATGCAAAAACTAGAAAATACTGGCGGTGAAAAAATAGAAGCTAAAGCCAAACAAATATTAACTTCTTCTATCCAAAGACTCGCCAATTCAGTTTCTTCTGAAATTTTTTCTACCACCGTCACTATCCCCTCTGATGAAATAAAAGGCAAAATCATAGGCAAAGAAGGTAGAAATATCAAAGCTTTTGAAAGGGCTTCCGGAGTAGAAGTTATTGTTGATGATACTCCTGGTCTTATCACCATTTCTTCTTACGACTCTGTTAGAAGACAAGTGGCAAGGGTAGCACTAGAAAACTTAATTTCTGACGGCAGAATCCAACCAGCCAAAATTGAAGAAATGATAGAAAAAGCCAAACAGGATATAAACAAAATAATTAAAGAAAAGGGTGACGCTGCCGCTTATGAGTGTGGCGTTTTCAATCTTGACCCAAGGATCACAGGTATTCTCGGTAGATTACACTTCAGAACTTCTTATGGTCAAAATGTATTGCAACACTCTATAGAAATGTCTCACATCTCTGGAATGTTAGCTACTGAAATCGGAGCCAATATTGCTGTAGCCAAAGCTGGAGCCCTGCTTCACGATATTGGCAAAGCTGTGGACCACGAAATTACCGGTACTCACGTTGAAATTGGAAGAAGAATCTTACAAAAATTTGGAGCTGACGAAAAAATAATCCGAGCTATGGAAGCTCACCACGGCGAATATCCATATTCCACTTTAGAATCATACATAGTCCAATCAGCTGATGCTATATCTGGCGCTAGACCGGGAGCTAGACGTGACAGTGTTGAAAATTATTTAAAGAGATTGAGTGAACTAGAAGGTATCGCCACCTCGTTTACAGGAGTAGAAAAAGCTTACGCCCTACAAGCTGGTAGAGAAATAAGGATTTTTGTTACCCCTTCAGAAGTAAATGACCTAGAAGCTAAAGAGACCGCTCGTCAAATAGCTATCCGTATTGAAAACGAACTCAAATACCCCGGTGAAATCCGTGTTGTAGTCATCCGCGAATCCCGCACTATTGAATACGCGAGATAATATTATTTTATCGTGATAATCGAGATCCCCAAATCTCGGCAAATTTTTCGAGCAAGAAAATTATTTATTTCTGAATGTCTTGGTACAGAAGAAGTTTTTTCATTTTTTATATTATAAAAAATAGAATGTTTGTTTCCTTCTCTAATCAAAATACAATTATGTGAATTTAAATAAGAAATAAATTTCAACCTTTTCATATCAGGCTGGAATTTTTATGGATATAGATTCTCTTTTAGCATTAGAAATTTTACCAAACATAAGATTTTTGTTTGTTTCAAGTATTAAAGAGAGTGCTTCTTTTAAATTTTCTTTGGCTTCTTTTAAAGTCTTACCTTGAGTATTTACTCCGGGTATTTCTTCTACCCAAGCTAAAAACCACTTACCACTTTTTTTATATATAGCCGTAAATTCCCTTTTCATAAAATTAATATAACATATTTTTATTTTAATTCATACCCCTTCCCTTCTTCTGGATAAATTGCTTCTATATCAAGATAGTCGCGAATGCGTTGAGTAAGGAAAAGAGAAGCTTTTGGCTCGCCCATAATTACAAAAACTTTTTTTAGGGGTGAGGTTATTTTCTCGACAAACTCCAACAGATGCTCCGAATCTTTGTGTGATGAGTAACCGGTGATATTTTTTATAGTAGCTCTGACTTTTACTTTTTCTTTACCATTTTTTTTATTACCATCAGTATTTATAAAAACCTGTTTTTTACCATCCAAAATAGCTCTACCTAAAGAGCCAACAGACTGATAACCTACCATTATGATAGTAGCTTTTGGATCAGGCAAATAATGAGCTTCGTGATTTACAATTCTCCCCCCTTCCGACATACCAGAGCCGGCTAAAATTATTTTAGCTCCTTTTATTTTCTCTATCTCTCTAGATTCTTCTGCCGTTCTAATCATAGTAAAATTTGGAAAATCAAAAATATCATCTCCTGCTTTTATTTCTTCTTTTACTGATTTTTTAAAATCATCCATATATTTTTTGTAGATATCAGTTACTTTCAAAGCCAAAGGGGAATCCAAAAATACTGGCACCGCTTTTATTTCTTTGCCTTCAATCATATTATTTATTTCATAGAGCAAGACTTGAGTCCTCTCTATAGAAAAAGCAGGGATCACAATAGCGCCATCTTTTTTAATTCCTTCTAAGATAGCTTGTTTTAATTTTTCTCTCCTTTCTTTTTTGTCTTCATGATTTCTGTCTCCATAAACACTTTCCATTACCATATAATCCACATCTTTTGGAACTTGTGTATCAGGCAAGAGAGGTGAGGGAGAATTACCCAAATCCCCAGTAAAAGCAATTTTTTTATCACCACAAGAAATATTCAAAATAGCCGAACCCAAAATATGCCCCGCATTTTGCATTTCCAAAAAACATCCCGAAAAAAGTTCAATCTTTTCTCCATATTTTTTACCCTGCCAAAGAGAAAAAGTTTTTTCTATATCCCCTTCCTCAAAAAGTATTTTATTTG
>PCXM01000022.1:2780-3060 GCA_002771075.1 Candidatus Zambryskibacteria bacterium CG10_big_fil_rev_8_21_14_0_10_34_34 | reverse complement strand
TCCTTTAAATCCATCTCTGACCAACTTTGGTATCTTTCCTATATGGTCCATATGAGCATGAGTAACAAGGAGCAAATCTACACTGACTGGATTATATTTAAAAGGTGTAAAATTTTTTTCTTCAGCAAACTTTGCCCCCTGCAAAAGTCCACAGTCTACCAAAATTCTTGTCCCTCCAGCTTGCCTCGCCGAAGCATCTTGCGAAGGCTGGGAGCTTTTAGCAGAAGAGGATTCATTCCTGCACTCAATCATTATGTTGGCACCAGTGGTAGTGCCAACT
>PCXM01000022.1:0-2760 GCA_002771075.1 Candidatus Zambryskibacteria bacterium CG10_big_fil_rev_8_21_14_0_10_34_34 | reverse complement strand
ACTCCGCCATAAAATATTAATTTTATTTTATTCATCCCGTTAGAAATTTAGCTTCTAAAAGTTTAGTATTTAATTTTAAGTATAATAAATATATCATGGTATTTCTAACGGGATTCATTGATTTTATTTATTTTATTTTTTTCTTCCCAAATAAAAGCATAGAAAGATGAAGTAATCGCACCCAAAAGGTCCATTATCAAATCCATCATAGTATCATAAGGATATTCCGCTTTTAGTAATACATCTTCTCCAAGAAAAAGTTCAAATATTTCCCAAGAAATTCCTATAAAAATTGTTCCGGTAATAGCTATTATTAAAAAATGTTTTAAACTCCTATCTTGAGAATTAAAAAAACTAGAAAAAAAATACAACCATAAAAAAAAGGCAGCCGAAGTAGCCCCTCCAAGAAAATGAACTACGCTATCAAACTCATAAAGAGACCAATATAAATGATTAACATTGGCAATATAATTAAGCACCCCCACTATTGCAAGTAAAACAAACATTTCCCAAAATAAGGGTTTTTTAAACATAAAAATATAATAACATATTGGCACATAAAACCCCGCTTAGCGGGGCAATATGTAGGACCACCTAGAATAATTCCCTAATTGTAAAATATTAGGTGGGTGGCCTCAACTATAAAAATCAGAACACCGAAGCACTCATCATATCATAGAGATATTGGCCTCCCTGAATATGTTCAACTTAGAAAATATCCAAGCGGTCCTATCTGTATTATACTACTATTCAAGGAGTCCATCCAAATTTACATCGTATAAAATCTGTTCGGTAATTAAACGATAATCTATAAGTTCATTATCCTTAAACCAATGTTTTATTTCTTTTTCAGCATCTTCAATTGTTCCAGATGCATGTACCAAATTTCTAACTGCTCTACCATCCGCATCTGACATTTGATAAGAATCTAAAACAAAATCACCCCGAATACTACCGGCATCAGTGCTAAGGGGTTCCGTGCCCCCGGTAATTTTTCTTACAATTTTAACAGCATGAGCCCCCTGCCAAACCATAGCAATAACTGGTCCACTAGTCATATATTTTGCATTATTAGCTAAAATAATAGCTGTAATTTCTAAAGGATCTTCTGATGGAGGAGTAAGTCCTTTATCTTTATATCCTTTAATTGTTTTTTCGCCTGTTATTCTCCTCCATTCAGGATCAATAGTATAATGCTTTTCAATAAAATCTTCGGTAGGAACAATCATTTTTACTCCAACAAGTTTTAGACCTATCTTTTCATAACGCTTCAAAATTTCACCGATCAAGGAACGTTGGATCCCATCTGGCTTGATGACTACTAAAGTTCTTTCTGTTTTTGGATGTGACATGCTATTTTCTAAATTACTTATTAATAACTTACTGATTGTAAACCAAAAACCACAAAAAACAAAACTCTCCCACATAAGCAGGAGAGAAATGAAGAGATTTGCGAGCCGAAGGGCTGGGTTGTTGTCGTACCAGTCGTTCTCAAGCCAGTTCCAGTTCAGCACAACCTCGTCACCGTTCTCGTAGAGGTACGGGACGTACAGGTTGCCGTCGCGATGTCGGACGAAATGTATAGTGTGCCATCTGTGTCACCACCCTTTGAAATTCTTATAGAATGATCTCGGGATTGAATATTATTTAGCATCGTAATGCTCCAGCACACTACACCAAGTATCTTCATTTTTTAGAGTTTACACACACCACCCTATTTGAAACCTTGATCGCAAATATTCTCGATGTATGGATACTGGATTCGGCCGCCGGAAGCCTTAACCGCCAGCAAGATTCGCCTACTACCATTTTTATTATAACAGAAACCCCGCCCTGCATACACAGGACGGGGCAAAAAAGTTCAAAGGACCAAAGATCAAAGGACTAGATCTAAGTGTCCAAGAAACTAAGGGCTAACTTGCGAGCCGAAGGGCTGGGTCGGAGTCGTACCAGTCGCCCCCAAGCCAGTACCAGTCCAGCACAACCTCGCCACCGTCCTCGCAGAGGCACGGGACGTACAGGTGACCGTCGCGACGTCGGACGACCGACTTCCAGCCAAAGATAGCTTTCCCTTTGTGGTGTTGGCGGAAGAAGTTGATGCCCTTGGCTTGGATAGCCAAGAGATCCGCAAGAGAGAGACAAGAATTGAGCATCTGGTTGTCTTTGAGATACTCATATATTACCTGACCCTTTACCCATTTATCCCTCTTCTGGCCATCATGGAGCCACTGCTCCACCTGCGAGATATTGTACCTTGCAGGTCCGGTGAGTTCTAACTCAGGATGAAGAAGCTCCTCCTTCCAGTCGGGGTAGACTGGAGAGGTGGTCCGGTTGGGGCGGATGATCATTTTCTGTTCAGAGGAATCCGGACGAACAAATCCCCGTCCGTCATTTACAGCCTGAAGACCATTGAGAGCTCGCTGATAATCCAGCCCACCATCTTCAATCTTCTTGATAATTCCATTTAGCTTGCGCTGAAGTGCGCCAAGCTGTTCATTTTGTAGTTTAGCCATGATATTTACCGTCTCAGACAGTCTAAGCCGTCTCTTGTTGACAGTTCCTATCCTTTCTCAAATTTCCCTTGTGGGATTACTTCTTTTTTTATTATACACCCAAATTATATTTTAGTCAATATTTCAATCTTACTATCATACCCTACTACTACCGTATGTTCAAAATGAGCAGAAAGTGATTTATCTCGTGTAATAAAAGTATAACCATCAGAGAGTTTTTTTATATCTCTACTACCCAAAGAAAACA
>PCXM01000045.1:6779-7006 GCA_002771075.1 Candidatus Zambryskibacteria bacterium CG10_big_fil_rev_8_21_14_0_10_34_34 | reverse complement strand
AACTGACAATTTTTAAAATGGCTTACAAACACATAACCCTTTTGAAAGGAAGTTCAATTTGTATCACAACCAAACAAAGAGAGATTATGAACTCAATAGTCCGGGCTCTCAAAACAAAAGAGAAAGGTCGGGCTTTACTTTGTGATATTTACAATTATGTCTGGAAAGATGTTAAGCCTTCAATCCGGTCAAACGATATAAAATACTGCATTCTCTTACTGCACATA
>PCXM01000045.1:544-6764 GCA_002771075.1 Candidatus Zambryskibacteria bacterium CG10_big_fil_rev_8_21_14_0_10_34_34 | reverse complement strand
TTACCCTTGAAGAATTTGAAAAACTCTTGGAAAAAACAAGAAAGCCAGAACATAGACTTGCCTTTAAATTAGGGTTTTTATGTTGTTTAAGAATTTCGGAAGTTTTGAAATTAGAAAAAAGAGATATAGACAAAGACAGAGGTTACATTTTCATTAGACAAGGAAAAGGAAAAAAGGATCGTTATGTCCCAATTGCTAAGCCTTTAATCAGAGATTTAAAACACATTCCAATTAAAATAAAAACTAGGGCTTTGCAAGATGCAATAAATAAAATTTCAGAAAAAACCATAAGTAGAAAAATTCACTTTCATACTTTAAGGCATAGTGGAGCAACATTTTACTTAAATCAAGGAATGAATCTTAGGGAAATTCAACAACTCTTAGGCCATTCTAGAATTGATACAACGACAATTTACACCCATATAAGCCCGACAGACTTACAAAATAAGTTTAAAGGGCTTTGGGGTTGATCCTTTTTCTAGAACAAAATTAAATTAATTAATCATCACTTACTACAAAATTATTTGCAGGACAATAAGTTGTTCCGAAGTCATTCTTAGAAGTCGTTGAATAAAAAATATTTCCGGAATAATCTCTTGAAGTTGCATCTAGATAATAATATTTCTTTCCATTGTAAGTTAAATATCTTTCAGAACCATCTAAGGTTATTCCTTCTACAAAAGGAATCCCCACAATTGCATGCCAAGAGCCAGTGTCTGGTTCATAACAAGGACCGACAAGATATTTTGTATCATAACCCATTTCCTTCAATAATGCAACAGCCATAACTGCACTATCCGCACAAAGCCCTTCTTTTTTAATTATAGTTTCCATAGGGAAATTAGCCCAATCAGGTAGGGGTTTATTAAAATTTAATTTTGTATAGTCATAATTGAAAGAACGAGAAAAAGCAATAACCATCATTAATTTGTCTGCATCGTTATATCCTTCTGCATCTGCTAAATTATTCATTATCTGGGCAACTTCTTTTAACTGGGAATCATCCCTACTAATTAAATTTATTTTAGGCATTTTTTCATAAGAAGTCACAATATCCTCACTTAAAGTTAGATCAAATTCAAATTTCTTTGTAAAAATTAACCATTCTTTACCATAACGCCAATCAAAATTATAAATTCTAGGAAGGTAATTAAAAAGAGGATGATTATCATAGCCATCTAAAACTGAATCGCCATCTGTATCTGGATTAAATCTATCTGTGCCTGTTTGAATTTCTAAATAATCCGGAAAAGCATCATTATCACTATCGTCAGGTTCGCAAGAATTTCGTAGACTATTACAAGAATAATATTGTAAACAAAATTTGTCTTGATATTGTGCATCATTTACACAACAATCAAAAGGACATTGAGGTTTAACACATTGATTCAAGTTTGCATCACAGATTAAACTTCCTGAACAACCCGCATCAATACAACAGGTTCCGCTCGTTTCTCCATCATCGATATAACCATCCCCACAAAAAGGGGTATAACAACCAAGATTATCTGATTTTGATCTATCTGGAGAACAAATTTGCTCACCTTTACAAATGCATTTTGATTGAGTGTTTAAGCAATTTTCTCCATCATTATATTTACAAGAATTATCATTGTTACCAAACAAACTAAACGAAAATTTTTCTGAACCATCTTTAGAGGAATTTGTTGTGGATGAAGAAGAATTGTTTGAGGGATAACTAAAAAATAAAACAACTAAAAGAATAAGAATAACAATAGGAAGAATAAATTTAAGATATTTTTTGAAATCATTATTTTTGGATTTTCGTGCCATTTTCTTATTTAATAAGATTAAAATTATATGTGTCAGTATATTCAATACCACTTTCCATTCCCTTACAATCTAAATCATATCTAACTCTAGAAGGGGTATTTATTTGTTCATAACCTATATTTGTAAAGGAAGGCCCATATGAAAGGACAATATTAAATTTAAGATTTAGTTTATTATCATAATATTCCTCAATATCACAAGAGATTCTTTCTTCAGTATAATCCGAGTAAAGATACATTGTATAAGGTCCATAAAAATATTCCACCCCATTCTCAGTGGTATTTCCATACAAATAAACACTACTCATTTTTCCAAAAGAGGGAATTTGTTCAGGATTTGAAAGATAATTATTTATGTTGTCTTGTCCTCTATCTAAATACAATTTGACCTCATAATTTTTGTAAGGAGATTCCTTAACTTCTTCATTATCACAAATTTGATTATAATTCTGATCTAAACAACAAGATTGCCCGACTTGAATATAAGGAGAATTGCAAACAACTTTTTCTCCACCAGTATTCGCAAGAATAATCCATAAGACTAAAACGACAATAACAACACCTCCAATAATATACCAAAGATTGTTATTTTTCTTTTTAGCCATTTTTATTGAAAATTAAATATTATTCCTAATGGTAACTATGTGGTAAATATCCTATTTAAGTATTTTGGTAACTTTAATAGATGAAGAAGGTAACTAAATGGGAAGATGTTAGTTTTGTAATCTCAAGCTCATACCGAGAAAAAGTGTTAAATGGATTGAATGTTCCGAAAATCCCTTCAAAATTAAGCAAAGAGATTGGAATAAATAAAGCCCATGTAAGCCGGGCTCTTTCCGAACTTTTAAATAAAAAGATGATTAAATGTCTCACCCCAGAGATAAAAAAGGGAAAAATATTTCTAATTACAGATTATGGGAAAACAATCATCAAAAAATCTTCTGAAATGTAAAATAAAAACTTTTCTTTTCTATTTAGAAATTTTAGATAGTTTGTTTCAGCTTAAGAGATTTTGGGGTTAGTTTTTTTATTTATTATGCATTCGGCAATGTCCTCTAAATCTTTTTTTGATAAAGATACTTGATAGCGTTTTTTTATTTCTTCAAATTGGAGGTCCAAAAGATCTGTATTAACCTTCCCATTTTTTTCTTTATTGTCATCTTTATACCAAATCCTTAACATAACATCTCTAATTGCAAAATCTCTTTTTGCGTTATCTCTCCATACCCCATTTTTATTAGTCATAATACTATTTAGAATGATAAAGAACATAATAGATGAAAAGGAAATTGTAAACCCATATGCATAATTTTGGTTTGCAATTAATAGGATTCCCGCTACCATTAAAGGCAAAAAGAAAGATCCCAAGAAAAAAGTGGTGTTTTTGATAGAGTCTATATTGATTTGATAATTAAATTTATCTAACTCTTGGTTTTTTTCCCAATATTTTATTTTATTTTGATTCATATCCTAAAAGAACAGATTGCATATTTTAAGTATTTTACGCAATTATCAAAGGAGTTTTCTCTATAAACAAAAGTTTAAAATTGCGTGATTGCTGTAAAATTTATGGCCAAATTCGATGTTTTCGCATTAGTTGAAGGGTTTCCTTTGGATAAAACTCTTGTTTTAAATTTAAAATCTTGGAATAAAGAAATGATTTTTACGCCATTTAGCTATGAAAAGTTAGAGGATTTAAAAAATAACTTCGAAGAAATAATTAAAATATCCAATAACAGACTGCCGAAAAATAAGATTGATCAAATAAGAATTAAAAATCAGGAAGTTTTGGAAGATCTGGCTTATAAGAATCCCCTTACATTGCTGACAATAAAAGATATCGAAAAAGATAGAACAATGGAGGAATTCATCAAAGAGTTTAAAGACGAATTAGATTACATCCTGAAGGGAATGGCTTTAATCTTCTTTTTTCCTTCAAGAATAAAAATGGCTATTTTCATAAGGAACTCGGAATCTGTAAGTTTTTCATTTTCGACTGGAAAGTTACATTATGAATTTCTAAATGGATACAATGATAAAGACGAAAAATATTCTTTTAATCCATCTCAAAATGAAATAATATTTCTCTCTAAATTAAGTAAAGTTGGTGCATGGAGAAATAAAGAATTTTATGAAAATCCGGGAAAGGATAAAGTAATCCTTCCAGATATTTTTAGATGCATTTCCATTTTTAAAGAAAATTTAAGAAATCACTTTGATCAGATGTCATCCCAGATGGATGGAATAAGGAACTTTTGGACAATTTTTACCATCTTATCAAATGAATATAAAATTAAAAAATCCAAAAAGAAGGACCGAAAATCATCAACTCTCAAAAAAGTGGAATCTTTATTTAAAGATTATGGGATGGAAGAAAAATTTGAGGAAATTAAAAAATCATGGGAAACTCGCTCAGCATGGGAGCATAACAGGGTCTTAATAAGTGTTGATGAGAGAAAGGATCTTTATTTAAAATTAGAGAACATTACAAGAGAGTTAATTATGAATTTTGTAAATAGGAAAGATTCGGAATTTTCAAAGCAAGAAAAATATAATAAAAATGATTGAAGAAAATCTAAACACAAAACTACAAAACATACGATCAGTAACAGGTAAAATAAATAAAAATGAAGATAGGCTTATACTTGAAGAAGGATTCCTTTGGGATCTTATAACCAGATTTAATAAAGCCCCCTATGAAATTTCAACATATTTACCTTTTACAAAAAAGAAGGTTTATCCCTTTAATGCAGAGAGGATTTTATCTGTTCTTCATGAACTCGCAGGAGATCATTCCGAGAACAACCTAATAAGACTTTTTTCTTTATTTGAAAGTTTAATTAACAGAGCTCTAAAAATTAAATATGGTGAAAAGACATCAGAAATAAGGGGAATTAAAGAGATTAAAAAATTCATTAAAAATGATATGAAAATTTCTTTATCAGGAAAAGAGGAAAATGAATTGGACTTGATTTACAAAACCAGAAATAGATATGTTCATGGAGGAGGAATGGCTAATGGGGATTGGATTACTTTTTACAAAAAAACTGGGGGAATGAAATCAATAAAAGAAGGAGATCGCATAAAGGAGATCCTTGAAGATAGGGAAAAGGAAATTTATTTCTTTTCAAGACTCCAAGACTGGAATAGATTAATAGTAAAGATTTCTAATGAAATAGAAAACAAGATAAAAACTCTTTAAGGAAGACTTAAAAAACACATTTTATAAATAATCAATTATTATAATAAATAATGGCAAAATCGATTCAGGTTGAAATTGTTGAAAGACCTAAGCCAAATCTTTATGCTACGAGGAAATTTTTTAGATGGGGTTTCCAGTTATAATCATAATCGGGGCTGTGGCTAATTTAGGTTCTGGTTCTTTTTTTGAGATAATGCTCTGGATAGGAATAATTTGGTTATTCTTATCTTTTCTTCCAATACTCATAAGAAAAGTTAAACATGGAAGAAAGTAATCAATAGTCTTCCCCTAAATGTATAACTTTTTTATAAACCCGGGGTGTGAAAAATGAAATTTTTTTAATTATCACATTATTCTTGAGAGTAATTGAGATTATCTAATTTTAAATTGAAATTCATAAAAGAAATGATTAAAAAGAAAGTTCCTTATATACATAAATGGAGATTGAACACAGAATTATAAAAAAAGTCAAGATTTCCGCTTTCCTAAATTGTGTTAAGGATTATGGTTTTGAAAATATTGAAGCAAACGCACATGCTTTGTTCAGATTAAGTCAAAAACAAAGAAAAATCTTTAATGAGGAAACTTTAAAGAAGGTTTTATGGGAAGAAAAACCTCTTGATGTGGGTGTTGAAACAAACGGAAATTACAATGTAGTTTATGAATATAAAAACGGAAAAAAACTTAGAATTATTACAAATTTATCTACTAAAAAACTTTATATAGTTACCTTTTATTTCTTAAATAAGGAGCAAGAAATTTTATTTGAAAATGGAAAAAGAAAGAAATCTTAATGCCCTTGGAAAAGGCGAATTTGATTATGATTATCAAGGGGATACACTTTTTTTCAAAGTGAAAGAGAGAGAGTATGATTTTTCTCTTGAAATCGGAAATATGGTTATAGATTTTGATACTGAACAGTTTTTGGTAGGAATTCAAGTATTTAATGCCTCTGAATTTTTTGGACTTCCTAAAATTGTATTGAGGAGTTTAAAACATTTTCAATTTAAGTCCAAAATTGATAAAGGGCTTCTTTTCTTGAGACTTAATTTTTCAGCTATGATTAGAAATAAACTCACAAATTACCAACCAATGATTCAGCAAAAAGTAGGTGGGAACATCCCCAATTCTGAACTTGTTTGCACAATTTAAACAAGCTAATTCCAAAGTTTTTCTTTTCATCTCTTAACGCCCCCTATACTATCGGTGTGGGCGTATTTTGTGT
>PCXM01000045.1:0-534 GCA_002771075.1 Candidatus Zambryskibacteria bacterium CG10_big_fil_rev_8_21_14_0_10_34_34 | reverse complement strand
TGTGGGCGTATTTTGTGTAACTTCTTAATTAAGACAAATAAGAAAAATTTATAAACTTACATGCCCCAAAAAAATTATGGGATTAATCAAGAAGATTTCAACAGTTACATTATCTTTTATACTTGGCGCAGGAATTATGCGGGGGGTTGATGTAATTAATTATAATTCTAATTTAGACAAAAAGATAAATCATCTTGAAGAGATGCAAAGATATTATGGTACCAAGGCCGTATCCTATAACTTGAATTTCAGGGATTTATTTCACAATGATATTTTACCTCTGGATGACCCATCCATGAGAGAAATTGGAAAGAAAGCAGAAGATTTTCAAAAAAAAGCTGACTCATACCAGCCGAAAATTGATTCTTTGGAAAATGAGAAGATTTCCTATTTAGATTTTTAATATTAAAGATCCTAAACGCCCCTTATACTATCGGAGTGGGCGTAGGATCAAATTTGGTCCACCCTCGAAAGAATTGAAATAAATATTGACCTTTTTATTGCATTAATGATTGGAATTCTTTCAGGATTTAC
>PCXM01000025.1 GCA_002771075.1 Candidatus Zambryskibacteria bacterium CG10_big_fil_rev_8_21_14_0_10_34_34 | reverse complement strand
AATTAACTCCACTCATAATAACAGCGAGATAGACAGAGATTTGGATTTTTTAGATCAAACTCTAAGACCTTCTAGATGGGAAGAATATATCGGGCAAGAAAATATAAAAAAAAATCTTAAAATTCTTTTAGGAGCCGCCAAAGAAAGAGGTCATCCGCCAGAACACCTGCTGTTTTATGGTCCTCCGGGACTTGGTAAAACTACTTTAGCCCATCTCATAGCCAAAGAGACCAATAATCAAATGCGTTCAACTTCTGGACCTGCTATTGAGAAAATAGGAGACCTCGCTTCCATATTAACAAATCTTTCTGGGGGAGACATACTTTTTATAGATGAGATTCACAGACTTAATAAATCAATTGAGGAAGTCCTTTACCCCGCTATGGAATCTGGTTCATTAGACATCATAATTGGCAAAGGACCGAGCGCTAGGACTATTCAACTAGAATTACCCCCATTTACCCTTATAGGAGCTACTACTCGTGTAGCAATGCTTTCTTCGCCTCTACGAAGTAGGTTTTCTGGTGGTATCTTTCGTCTTGAATTTTATAATCCAGAAGAAATCATCAGTATCATCAACCGTTCGGCAAATATCTTGGGAGTTGCTTTAAATAAAATAGCAGCAGAAGCTATAGGAGAAAGAAGTAGATTTACTCCGCGTACCGCCAACTATCTTCTAAAAAGAGCTAGAGATTATGCTCAAATTCAAAAAAAAGATATTGATGAAAGAGTAACTTTTGAAGCTTTTGATCTTTTGGGAATAGATGCAATGGGTCTTAATTCTTCTGATATTGCCCTTATTAAAACTATTGCTACCAAATTTAGAGGAGGACCTGTCGGTCTTAATACTTTAGCCGCTTCTCTTTCAGAAGAAGAAGCCACTATAGAAGAATTTAACGAACCCTATCTTTTGCAAATCGGTTTTTTGGAACGCACTCCTCGTGGACGAGTATTAACCAAAAGAGCTTATGAACATTTGGGTTTGAATTTTCCGGAAGATAGACAAAATAAATTATTATAGAAATAAAAAAGTATGTCAGGGCATAATAAATGGTCAAAAATAAAAAATAAAAAAGCGGTTACTGATGCTCAAAAGAGCAAAATCTTTAGTAAAATGGTTCGTTTTATTGCGGTAGAATCTAAGAAAGCTAAAGGAGATATAAATTCCCCAGGCTTAAGGGCGGCGATTGAAAAAGCTAAAGCCGAAAATGTGCCAAACGACAACATCACTAGGGCTATCAAAAAAGGGACTGGTAGCGATGCGGGAACAATGGAACAAATAACTTATGAAGCTTACGGTCCGGGAGGATCAGCTTTGATTATTGAAGCTTTGACTGAAAACAGAAATAAAGCCGTTCAAGAAATAAAACATATTCTTTCAAAAAATGGTTTTGAACTTGCCACTTCTGGTTCAGCCACCTGGGCTTTTGAAAAAGAAGCGATTGGAAGCGAATGGGTCCCCAAAATCACTGTGCCCCTATCAGAGCCAGATGAGGATAAACTCCAAAAATTAATAGAGGAACTTGAAGAAAATGACGAGGTCCAAGAAGTTTTCACTAATGCAAAATAGTAGTTAGCAGAAAGCATTTAGCATTCAGGAAAATGAAAAACAAAAAAAACCTAAATACTGGATACCAGCTACTAACTACTAGAATACTTGGTATTGACCCCGGTTATGGCAGGATTGGTATTGCTGTAATTGAAAAAACCAACAAAGAAGATAATTTAATTCATTCTGAATGTTTTGAAACAGAAGCTAAACTTTTACATCATGAAAGACTGCTAGCTTTGGGAGAAAAAATTAAAACTATCATAAAAAAATATCAGCCACAAAAAATTGCCATAGAAACTTTGCTTTGGAGTAAAAACAAAAAGACTGCTTTCCAAGTAGCAGAAGCTCGAGGGGTGATACTATTTGAAGCGGCCAAAAGTGGCTGTCTAATTTGTGAATACAATCCCAATCAAATCAAGTTAGCGGTAACTGGCTATGGCAAAAGTGATAAAAAACAAATCATCAATATGGTAGGCAAATTAGTTAAATTGGACATTAAAAATAGATATGATGATGAATATGATGCCATAGCCACAGCCATTACTTGTAGCGCTATTTCCTTATCCACAGATATAAGGATTTAGGGCTGTTGCAAAAAATCTATACTATGATAAAAATTATAAAATCTGACTGTGTTTACATAGTCAGAATTAAAAGTAAATTTAATTTTATGTATGACGAAAAAGAAGTAGATGAATTAAACGAAGTTGATGAATACGAAGAAGAAACTGGGGACGAGGAGGAGGAAGATGGAGTTGTAAAAAAAGCCGAAGGTGAGGAAGATGAGGAAGATGATGGCGATGAATAGGAATATCTAATCAAACAAAAACCACTTCGCATATACAGAGTGGTTTTTGTTTTATTTAGATATTTTTTATTTTAATCTTAAAACAACAAAAACTCTTTTACCTACTTTTATTTTCCTTTCACTTCCCCCCACTGCCTCATTTGAGTCGCTTATTTTTTTATTTGGAAAATCAGAGACGGCTCCAGCCAAAATCAAACGACGAAATTCTGATTTTGATTCCACAATTTTATTATCTACAAGCACATCAATTAGTTTGTCTGTCTTTAAAACTTTTAAAACTTTTGCATCCTCTGGAAATTCTCTCTTACTAAAAGTCCTTTCAAAATTTTCTTGCGCTTTTTTTGCTTCTTTTTCTCCGTGATACATCTTTACTATTTCTTTAGCTAGTTTTATTTTAATGTTTTTTGGATTAAAATCCATACCAACTTTTTTCCTCATTCCATCTATTTCATCTTCCTGTAAATCAGTTAATAATCGGAAATATTTTCTCACTAATGAATCAGAGATAGACATTGTTTTTCCAAACATATTATCAGAGTCCTCATTAATTCCAATATAATTATTCAAACTTTTGCTCATTTTATTTACTCCATCCAAACCCTCTAAAAGAGGCACTGTTAAGATATCCTGTTCAGGTTTTCCATATCTGCGTTGAACTTTTCTACCCATTAATAGATTAAATTTCTGATCTGTTCCTCCAATTTCTACATCAGCATCTAAAGCAACAGAATCATAACCTTGGAGAAGAGGGTAAAGAATTTCAAGCATACTTATATCAATATCATCTTTTATTCTTTTTTTAAAATCATCTCTTTCTAAAATTCTCGCTATAGTAAATTTTGAAGTAAGCTCAAAAAGAAAATTGTAGCCTAAATTTTTATACCATTCACTATTGTATCTTATCTCTACTTTTTTCATATCCAAAATTTTCCCTGCCTGCTTTTGATAATTTTTCATATTTTCTTCTACTTCCTTTTCAGAAAGCACTTTACGAGCATCATCTCTTCCACTTGGATCTCCAATTTTTGCAGTAAAATCTCCAATTAAAAATATAATTTGATGACCTAAATCTTGAAATTGTTTTAGTTTCCTAAGAGGTACCGCATGACCAAGGTGTAAATCACTTGCGGTAGGGTCAATTCCAAGTTTTATCCTTAATTTTTCTCCCGAACAAAATCTTTCTTTCAGATGCTCTTTTACAATCACTTCTTCAACACCACGAGTGAGCACTTCATCTATTTTATTTTCGTCAGTTATTATTTTGGTTTTATTAGCTCCAAACATACAAAAATGCTACCATAATTTATGATTTTGGCATAATATAAAAGAGTAATGATAAAATTCGTTAAAAAACACAAACACTTAATAAAAGTGCTTCTAATGCTATCTATTTCCGCTAGTTTGATATTGGGGGCTATTATCCTTTTTTGGATTAGCACTTTTAAGGTGCCTACTTCTGACTCAATTAGAGAAAGAAGAGTTATTGAATCAACTAAAATATATGATAGAACGGGCGAAATCCTCCTTTATGATACTGGCGGTAATGTCCGAAGAAGTATTGTTCCCATAGAAGAAATATCTAGACATATTAAAAATGCAACTATTGCCATAGAAGATAAAGAATTTTATAGCCATAAAGGAGTTAAACCTACCGCATTTATTAGAGCTACTTTGGTAAATATTTTGTCTTTAGATTTTGACCAAGGGGGGTCTACTATCACTCAACAAGTAGTTAAAAATTCGCTTCTCACTTCTGAAAAACTTATTTCCAGAAAATTAAAGGAATGGGTTTTAGCTGTTAAATTAGAGCAATTAACTTCTAAAGACGAAATACTTTCAATGTATCTAAATGAAATCCCTTATGGCGGAGTCCTTTATGGAGTAGAAGAAGCAAGTTTTGCTTTTTTTGGTAAAAAATCTTCTGATGTTACTTTAGCTGAAGCAGCTTATCTAGCAGCTCTACCCAAAGCCCCCACTTTTTATTCTCCTTATGGTAAAAACTTAGATCGTCTAGAAATAAGAAAAAATTTAGTTTTAAGCGAGATGCTTCGTAGTGGTTTTATAACCGAAGAAGAATACCAAGTTGCTCTAGTTGAAAAAGTTTCTTTTATAATCAAAGGAGATTCTAGTATCAAAGCGCCACATTTTGTTTTTTATGTTATTGATTACATAAAAAACAAATATGGTGAAGATATTATAAATAATGGGGGTTTGCGCGTCATTACATCATTGGATTTTAACCTTCAGAACATAGGAGAGCGGATAGCTCATAACTATGCTATGAGTAATGAAGTTAATTTTAACGCAGAAAATACTGCTATGGTGGCCACAGACCCTAAAACAGGTGAAATATTAGCTATGATTGGTTCTAGAGATTATTTTGATGAAAAAATAGATGGTTCTTTTAATGTTACTACTGCAAAGAGACAACCTGGTTCTACTTTCAAACCATTTGTTTATTCTCAAGCTTTCATTAAAGGGTATACTCCAGAGACCATTGTATTTGATTTAAAAACTCAATTTTCTTCCACTTGCGCTCCTAATAATTTAACTATCAGCGACAACTGTTATGCTCCAAACAATTATGATGATATTTTTAGAGGTCCTGTAACTTTAAGAAGCGCTTTGGCTCAATCTTTAAATGTTCCTTCAGTTAAAGTTTTGTATTTAGCTGGCTTAAATGAGTCTATTAGGTTAGCTAGGGATATGGGAATAGAATCTTTAACCAATAAAGGTGATTATGGTTTAACTCTCGTTTTGGGAGGTGGTGAGGTTACTCCCCTTGAGATCACTGGTGCTTACGGCGTCTTTGCTAATAATGGAATAAAAACTAACATTTCACCCATAAAAGAAATAAAAAATAAAAAAGGAGAAGTATTAGAAACACATAACCCAAGACCAATCCAAGTTTTAGATAAAGAAATTGCTCTAAAAATATCAGATATCCTTTCAGATAATGTAGCAAGGACTCCCGCTTTTGGACAATCTTCTGTTTTATTTTTTGAAAATAGAGACGTTGCTGTTAAAACTGGTACTACCAACAATTACAAAGATGCTTGGATTATTGGTTATACTCCATCTGTTGCATTAGGAGCTTGGGCTGGAAACAACGATAACACACCAATGGAAAAAAGGGTGGCTGGTTTTATTGTTGCTCCAATGTGGAGAGCTTTTATGGATCAAGCTTTAGCCAAATTTCCAGTAGAACAATTTGAAGAACCTTTGGTTGAAAACAATCCCGACCTAAAACCGGTCCTCCAAGGTATTTGGCAAGGTGGTATATTTGCTACTTCATCTTCAAATACTAGGATAGTTACAGGTGGCCCTCATTCTATTTTAAATTGGGTTTATAAAGATGATCCTAAAGGAGAATATCCAGATTATCCAAATCCTGACCCTCAATTTGAACGCTGGGAATATTCTGTCCGCATCTGGGCTCAAAACCAAAACCTCTGGCAAGATTTGCCTTATGTTTTACCTGCTACCCAAATTTAAAATATCTTACTTTGTTGTAATTTTATTATATAATTTAATCTGAAAATTAAATGCGTACAAAAATTTATTAAATTGTCTTACAACATCTTCTGATGCCCATAATTGAATCTGGCGAAAAGAATGTAAAAGTTTTTCCCCAGATTTCTCACGAATATTTTTAGGAGTAGTATCAAAAAATCCAGCAAGTTCTTCTTGTATATTTGTGTATATTTGTTTTCTCACCTCCATTATTCTCTGATGGCGATCTAATTTTTTGTTGAAAAAATAAGTAATCAACGCCCCAGACAAGAGACCTGATATAGATGCCATAGCTAATGATTGCCAAAAAGATAACATGTTAAATTAAATCTAAAAAGATTTCTTCTATTTTATTGATAACATTTGCCGTGGCTTGCTAAGATAGATATATACCCCATAAACTACACCAATTGCTACTAAAATAATAATAATTAGATTTTTCATACCAACACTATCATCCCTCTTTGGGGACAAAAAAACAAGTTGACATTTAAATTAGTGGGTATATACTGAAA
>PCXM01000009.1:6468-7173 GCA_002771075.1 Candidatus Zambryskibacteria bacterium CG10_big_fil_rev_8_21_14_0_10_34_34 | reverse complement strand
ACTAAAATAGAAAGAAGTATTACAGTAGAAGAGTATGTTAGAAATTATTTTTCTGATATACCCATAATGGTTGAGATCGCTAAGTGTGAATCTCGTTTTCGTCAATATGACAAAAATGGAGAAGTCATTCGTGGCGAAGAAAATAGATTGGATATAGGAGTGATGCAAATCAACGAATACTATCACATTGAAAATTCAAAAAAACTCGGTTATAACATCCACACTTTGGAAGGGAACACCTCTTATGCTAGAGCTCTTTTTGAAAAGTATGGAGTTAAACCTTGGAACTCCTCTTCTCCTTGTTGGAGAAGCACCGTTGCTTATTCTCAATATAAAGAATTGGCTTTGAAATAGAGATTTGAAAAACTCCAAAACAAAAATCCCTAGCTCACTTGAGAGGGGATTTTTGTTTGCGAGTCAAAGGGCGTCTTTTGAGACCGGTGCAGTTCAAAGACGCCCTTTGACTCCCGACACCTTTTCTTAGGTATGAACGTCGCACAATATATCTTTGTAGTCTTACATATAGTATACTTCTAAAGCACATAAACCCTTAATATAAACTATCTAATCAAAACCCCCTGCCCTGTTATATAATTTATTTTTTGAAGTAAATTAATTTGGAATAATTTTTTAAAAATCCCCTACTGAAAAATTAGAAAAATTATTTTAATTTTCCAAAAATATTTTTTACAAATTCAAAAATAT
>PCXM01000009.1:0-6453 GCA_002771075.1 Candidatus Zambryskibacteria bacterium CG10_big_fil_rev_8_21_14_0_10_34_34 | reverse complement strand
AAGGTACTTGAGAAGCACCAAAGCGATTATAACGATCAAAATTATCTGAATAAAACCGGCTTTTTTCTTAGGGGAGTTCCCTATTCTATTTTTTTTGAAATTTGGATTAAACATTTTTTTAATTAAAATAAAATTATAAAAATTTAAAATTTGAAATATATCATTGGGTCTAAATAAGCTTTCACATCAGCTATTGGAATGCTTACATTTTTGCAGTTTATACTTGAAGAATATTTTTGGATGCCGATAATACCTTGACTGGCATAAACAGTAAGATGAAGATGTGGACCAGTAGAATATCCAGTTTGTCCACTATAACCAATAACTTCACCTGTTTTTATTGTTTGCCCAGCGGACACCTTTATTAAGTCTAAATGGGCGTATAGAGTTGATAGGCCATTTGGATGGTCTATTAGTATCCATTTGCCATAAGAGTAGCATCCTTTTTGTTCATCGGTATTGCCAAAACCTTTTACTATACCGTCTAAAACGGCTTTTATTGGCGTGCCTCTACTAGCTCTAAAATCTATTCCATTGTGAGTACCAGAAGAATATAATCTTTTGGCATCAACTGTTTTGCCGAAGTATTGAGTAATATAAATATTATCTAATGGCGGTGAAAAAATACCTTTTCCTGAAGAAGGATAACTTTTAGGGTCAATAGCTTTTTTGAGTTGAGATTCATATTCAAAAAGTTCTTTTTCAAATCTTTCTTTTTCGGCTTGTCTTTCTGCTAATATTTTTTTGTATTCTTCCTCTTTATTTTTAGTAGTCGTAAGTAGATTACTTTTTTCTTTTTTGTTTATCTCTAAGATTTTATTTTGATCGCCTAGATTTGATTTGAATGAGATTAATTTATTTTTCTCTTTTTCGGTAATGATTTTTTTGTCTGATAATTCATTTTTATAGAGAGCCAACTCCTTTGACTGGTCCCTTACTTTTTTTTGAAATTGAGTGACTGATTCGTATTGATCAAAAACATCAGCTAAACTTTTATTTATAAGGAAGCTCTCTATAAGAGTTTCTTCATCACTTTGACGCATATTATTTAAAATTTTTGCGATAGCTTCTTCATTGGAGGATATTTTTTGCTCTATATTTCCTATTTCGCCACCAAGACTATCTATTGTCAAGCTTGTTTTTTGAATGTTGGTTTCAGTTTTTTTTATTTCAGTTCCGATTTTCTTTTGATTTATATCAAGGACTTGGACAGCGCTTTGTAATGTTTTGGCTTGTCCTCCCACTATCTCTATTTCTTTTTCATATACTTTTATTTCTTCTTCTAGTTTTTTTATTTTATCTCCGTGATTATTTATGTTTTGTTTGAGTTCATCTATAGATTGAGCAAAAGAGATGCTACTTATATTTAGCATCAAAAACAATATTAGTATTAATGTTATTATTTTTTTGGATGACATCTTTTTTAATTTTTTAATTTTTCAATAGCTTTTTTTATCCTTTCTTTGCTCTCTGGGATACCTAAAATATCTATTAGTGTCATTGGGTCAGGTGATTTTTCTCTTCCCGATAGGGTGTAGCGTAGTGGCCAAAGGACTTCCCCTTTGCCCTCTTTTTCTGATAATTTCCAAATATCAGATATTTGGGAATTATCCAAAATTTCCAAAATTTTTTCCAAGTTTTCTTTTGCATCTTTTGGGTTTTGTTTTTTCCAACATATTTTTTCTTTATCTAATTTTGATTTTTCAAATAGATAGTCAAATTCACCTTTCTCTAAAATCTCCCTTACCTCCGCCCATCGATGAATGCGTTCCAGAATGATTTTTAAAAGTTTTTCTATAAATATTTTATCTTTTGCTTTTTCACTCCTTCCCCATTTTGTTTTTGAAAATTGAAAATTAAAGATTGAAAATTGTTCTTCAAATGGAATTTTAAGAAGGTATTCTCGGTTTAACCAATTTAGTTTTTCAATATTAAATATAGCTCCCTTTTTTTGAACTTTTGCAATATCAAAAACTTTGATTAATTCATCCATACTCCAAATTTCTTGATCTGTACCAGGGTTCCAGCCCACCATAGCCAAAAAGTTGATAACCGCTTCTGGTAGATACCCCTTTTCTTTATAATAGGAGACGGAGACTTGCTCACCATGTTTTCTTTTTGAAAGTTTTGTTTTGTCTGGGGCGAGCATCATAGGTAGGTGGGCGTATATAGGTCTTGGCGCGCCAATAGCTTCTTGAATAAGGATTTGTCTTGGAGTATTAGAAATTCCGTCGTCTCCACGGAGTATATGAGTTATTTTCATTTCAAAATCATCAATAACTACTGCTAAATGATATATGGGTTCTTCCAAACTTTTGGCAATAACAAAATCTTTAAGTTCGGTGGTATCAAATTCAATATCACCTCTAATAAGGTCATTGAAGACTATTTTTTTGTTTGGATTCCTAAATCTGATAACCTCTGTTCTCTGACCGCCTTTGACTGTTTCTTCTTTTGATAAATAAGCTTTATCTTCGGCTAGCAGTTTTTCTATGTATTTTTTGTATATTTGAGTTCTTTCAGATTGTTTAATGGTTGTTCTAAAATCAGGCTCAATACCAAGCCATTTTAAGTTTTCTATTATATCTTCAGCATATTCTTCTTTAGACCTTTCTTTGTCAGTGTCTTCTAATCTAAAAACTATTTGACCATTATTTTGTTTGGCAAAAAGGTAATTAAATAGAAATGTTCTAGCATTACCTATGTGAAATAAACCAGTAGGGCTCGGTGGAAATCGTACTACAACCTTCTTATTATTCATATAGCTATTTTAGCAAGAATACTAGCTATTTTCTACTTGGATTAATCCAACTTTTCATGTGACAGTACAATAGAGAGTAGTTCGCGAGCTATTTGATCAGAAGCGCCAGATTTAAAGAAATTTTTGGCTCCTTCTTCCATTTTGTTACTTATTTCTTTGTTTTCCATTATTTTACTTATCTCGGCTAAAAGTATATGGGGTCTTAGATTTTCTTCTTGTATAACACTGCAAGCGCCTGATTTGGCAAAAACAAAAGCATTTTTAGTTTGATGGTTTCTATTTGATTTACTAATGGGGATAATGATAGAAGGTTTGGCCCAAGAAGCTATTTCAAATATAGTTGAGCCACCGCGACTGATGATTAAATGACAAGCACCCGAAGCCATCCGCATTTCTAAGCTATTTAAATATCCAAAAGGTTTATATCTATCTCTGTTTGGATTTTCTAAAAGTATTGCGGAAGCAGATTCTTTTATTACTTCAAGATTGGCTGTGCCTGTTTGGTGAATAATCTGAAATTTTTTGAGCAAGTTTGGCAAGATGTCTAAAATAGCGTTGTTTATTATTTCGGCCCCTTGAGAACCGCCCATTATAAATATAGTGGGCACACTTTCTTCAAAACCAAAAAATTCAGTAGCACTATTGGTGATAGGAGTAAGTCTTTCTTCCAAAACTGGCTGACCAGTATAAGCAACTTTATTTTCTGGAAAATATTGAGAGGCTTCTTTATAAGAGATGGCTATCCGAGTAGCAAATTTGCCAGCCCAACTGTTGGCTCGGCCCGGAGCAGAATCGGATTCATGAATAAAAACTGGTATACGCAAAATACGCGCTGCCAGAACTGCAGGAAAACTACCAAAACCTCCTTTGCTAAAAACTACATCTGGATAAATATCAAACATATCTAAAATGGCTTTTAAAGTTCCCCATAATATTTTGAATAAATCAGTAAAGTTTAGAAAGGAAAAATATCTACGTATTTTACCAGTGGTCACTTTTTTGTATTCAATATGATGGTCATAAAGAAGGCCCTGATTGTAAGGAGTAGGAGCAAAGAAATACATCTCCGGACTAATTATTTTTTTCTCTTTAGTGATTTTTTGGATTGACTCAACTATGGCTATGATTGGATAAAAATGTCCACCAGAACCACCTCCTGTAAATATTATCTTCATCCTGTTAGAGATAGGAAATGTTGCACATTTCCGTAGTTAATTATAATTTTTGAATATTTATTGAACATCGTGGTAATTTATACTTAATCTTATATTATAAATGTTTTAATCTCTAACGGGATTCATTTCCTACTATAGCGAGAAACACTCATTACTATCCCAACTTCAACTAAAGCAATGAGTAAGGCGGTGCCACCGTGACTGACAAATGGTAATGGAATACCTGTTAAAGGCAAAATCCCTATCATTCCCCCTATGTTTATAAAAGCTTGGGATACTATCAGTATAACAATTCCTAAAGCCATTAGTCTACCAAAATTGTCTTTGGATCTTCCCGCTATTTTTAGACCTTCTAGCCCAAACATAATAAAAATAAAAATAATAACAAGAGCTCCAACAAAACCAAATTCTTCTGCCGCCACTGCAAAAACTGAATCCCCTATGGGTTCTGGCAGATAGTTAAATTTTTGAATACTTTGTCCAAATCCTCTTCCCCAAACTTGTCCTGAACCGACAGCGATGAGTGATTGTTTTAATTGGTAACCACTAGTTTGACTGTTAGCGCTTGGATTAATCAAGACATCAAGTCTCTGTCTAATATAAGGTCTAGTCATAGCTAATACTGCCAACACTGCCATACCGGCAAGCATTATAGCTAAGACATGTCGCCACTTAGCTCCAGCCGCTATATACATAGCGAGAGTCGCAAAAATAATTACCGCAAAAGTATCAGTATCTGGTTGGGATAAAAGTATTACTCCCAACAGACTTAAAAATATCAAAAATGGTAAAAGACCCCAAGAAAAAGTAGAAACCTTTTCCTTCATTCCCGAAAGCCAAGCGGCAAAATATATTACAAAAGCAATTTTCAAAATTTCTGCTGGCTGGAAAGTAATAAAGCCTAAATCAATCCAACGTTTGGCGCCACCATGCTCTATTCCCATTCCTGGAATAAAAACTAAAAGGGTTAGCAAGATAGAGCCGATAAAAAAAATAAAAGAATATTTTTTCCAGACGTTATAATTTATTCGAGCAAAAAAAAGACAAACAAGAGAGCCGAGAAATAAACCAAAAAAAAGTTGATTGAAAGCAACACTAGAAAATTTTACTTCATCTCTGGCTAAAACTCCGAGAGAAGCTGAACTAAAAATGAAAAAACCACCGACTACTAATAAAATAGTTAAAATTAAAAATGGTCGACTGATTTTACCTAATTTAGTTGCCACAGTCTTATTTTAGCACAAAATACCAAGGACAGACCTTGAAAAAAATTCCTAAGGTCTGTCCTTGGTATTTTATCCAATCAGTGCTAGAGAGATGCCGAGAATAGCGCATACCAGAGAAAAGACCCAGTAACGCATAGTGACTTTATAAGCTGGCCAACCGATAGCTTCAAAGTGATGATGAAGTGGAGCTACTAAAAAAACTTTTTTGCCTCTAAACTTTTTAGAAAATACTTGAATCAAATTTGAAAAAACAGTGATAACTAATGGTAAAGCAATAATAGGTAGCACTAAAAGACCATAACCACCCCCTAAGGTGTCGGTCATAAAGGCCACTACTGTCAAAGTAATTGTCAGACCCATAGTGCCAGTCTCTGACATATAAAATCTGGCTGGGGGGATGTTAAACCATAAAAAAGCTAACAAACTTCCTGCTATGGTGGCGCAAAAAGCGGCTAGGTCGATTTGTTGTTGATAAAAAGCGATGCCCCCGTAAGCTGCAAACATAGTGGTGAAAATTCCGCCAGCCAAACCATCTAGTCCATCTATTACTCCGCCGGCGTAAATGAAAAGTGTAGTCAGTAAAAATAATATTATAAAAATAGGTCCTAAATATAATTCCTCTCCATTTAATGTATTTACAAAAGGTAGCCCGATACTGACTACATCTAACTTTATATAAAACCAAAAAGCCACCGCTAAAGCTATGGATGATACAATCATGAGGCGTTTTCTTAAAGAAAGACCACCACTTTTTCCGTTAACTCTATCTCCTTTTACTTCCAAATAATCATCAATCAATCCGACTAAGGCGCCAAGTATTAAAGTGGCAAGTGGCAACCAAGTTTGATTTCTTGAGAGAAAATCAAGTTTGAGAGTGGTGTCATTTGGAAAAAATTGAGACACTAGCCAAATACCAATAATGATCAAAGCAGAACTAAACCATATAATAATGCCACCCATTCTTGGAGTATTTATTTCTTTTTCTTTATGAAGTTCGTTAAATATTTTTGCTTCATTTCCATCAAGAGCGGTCTTGCCAGCTTTCTTTTTCCACATTTTGTGTGAATAAAGAAAATCAGTTAAAAAAGGTGTAATCAAAATCCCCAATAAAAAGGCGCCTACTGCTGGTAAAAATACTTTTACAATGTCAATTATCATTTTTTTATAAAATAGAAAGTTGTTTAATAGTAGCTTCAATTAATTGCAAAACATCAGTGAAGCGTCCTTCTTCAGTAGAGCCAAGGATGGAAATAATGATAGGGCGATTTATATCAGCGTTAAAAGCAATCAC
>PCXM01000002.1:885-7815 GCA_002771075.1 Candidatus Zambryskibacteria bacterium CG10_big_fil_rev_8_21_14_0_10_34_34 | reverse complement strand
ACTGAGAACTTATAAAAAATAAGGTGTTATTACATTTACCTAAGATGAGAATAGATGTAAATGTTGTGAAATTGGCGTTTTACCAAAGGTTGCAACTATTTCTTGAATGTAGCTCACAAAAGTTTGACATCTTCCTAAAATAGTGATATAATACTATGATATATGAAAGACCAGCTCCTCCCTATTTTAATAATTGCTGTTTTCCTTGGCGGGGCCCTGTTTATATTTGTTTCTAATGAAAATAGGGCGCAAGCGCCAAGCATAAGCTCCCCTAATATACCTTCTTCATCTATGCAGGCTTCTGTCTTGGGCATAAGTAAAGCGACCACTACTCCGAGAAATTAAGATATAATAAAATCTTCTTAGTCACCGCTCTTTAGATAGGATCTTATATTGTCAGCCAAAATCTGCATGATTTCTTTAAATTTCTTTTCATCCGGCTCAAGCAGGGTCATGCGGAAACCAAAGAGGCCGGAGTTAAAACCAGAGAGAGGGACAACACAGATACCAGTCGCACCCATCAGGTAATAAGCAAATCTTTTGTCAGGTAACACACCTTTCGTTATCTCTTCTATCAAGGCACTGGCACTGTCATTTTCTATCTTTAACTTTTGACTGTCATTTAATACTCCGTCTTTAAAGACTACCGACACATAGAAAGCACCTTGCGGTTTAGGAGCTATTATCCCCGGGACACTACTTAAAATATCGTAAGCCATGCCTGCTCGCTTGCGATATTCATTATTCCTCCCTCTTAGATGTTCTTTATAACGAGGGTCAGACATCACCTTCGGGATAACGAGTTGAGGAAGAGTGGTGGAACATACCTCAAGCATCTTGGCATCAACAATGGTCTTCACATACCTTGAGAAAAGCGGGTCTTTCTCCTTATTATACACTTCTATCCAACCACACCTTGAGCCCGGCCAGGGAAATTCTTTAGATATCCCCTTCATCGCTATCCCAGGCACACCGTTTATAACCTCAGCCAGAGAAACAGTCTCCTCATCACCGTATGAAATATTAGAATATATCTCATCAGATATTATAAAGAGGTCATGTTCTTCGGCTATCTTCACTATCTCTTCAATAACTCTCCGCGGATAAACCATACCGGTAGGATTGTCCGGATTTATAATGAGGATGCCGGCAATTGATGGATTGTAGTGAACCTTGTTTCGCAAGTCCTCTATGTCTGGCAACCAGTTTCTATTAGGCAAAAGATTGTAAGTAACATGAGGTGAACCGGCGTGGGCCGCCTCCGCTGAAGAGTGAGTAGAATAAGCTGGCGAGGGGCCTATGATCCGAGCCTCCCTGTTAAGATAAGTATAAATCTTAGAGATAGCGTCTCCCAAGCCGTTGAAAAAAATTATATCTTCTGGCGTAATCTTGGCTCTTTTTTCCAGATTGCATTTGTCAGCAAGAAACTCGCGAGTAGCAAGCAGGCCTTTGGTCGGACAATAGGCGAAACTTTTGTCATTCTCTATTTCTGTTTTAATAATCTCCTTAATCCAAGAAGGGATCTTCTCTCCTTTAGTGACAGGGTCACCTATATTCTCCCATAAAATTTTTATCCCGAGCTTCTCAATCTTCTCCGCCACAGCAACAATCCCCCTTATCTCATAAGTTAATTCTTCCGCTCCGGAGTGGACAATATTGGTTCGCATCTTACTATATTAGCATAATGTTGAATTTTTTCCATTTTCGTATTATCATTCACCATATGGAGACATTTATCGTAAACAATCCATGGATATTAGCAGTTATCATGCTTTGGGTATTGCCATGGAAAGGTATTTCCCTTTGGAAGTCAGCCCGACTTGGGCACAAATGGTGGTTCATTGTTCTTCTTCTGATAAATACCTTAGCGATATTGGATATAATCTACATATTCGCTGTTGCCAGAAAAGCTGAGAGGAGGCAGGGATCAAATCAATAATATCCATTTTGTGATATAAGCTTAATTTCAAAGCTAATCAGTCTTAAATTGAAAATAAATAAAATCTCACACTTTTTCGTGAGATTTGAAAGTAATAGTTAAAAAAAATATGGAGGGGTCGGATAATGGCTATTCCACCAGTCTTGAAAACTGGCGTCCGCAAGGACTTGTGGGTTCGAGTCCCACCCCCTCCGCCAAAATAATAAACGGCTCAACCTGACTTGGAGGGTTGAGCCGTTTATTATTTTGGCGGTGTGTATTAACTTTTGCGCGAACCCACTTCATACGCTCCGATTGCGTGGTGAGGTGAATATCTTTCCGCTTCGCAAGACCTTTTGAGCTTTTTTGTGAGCGAAGCGAAACAAAAGAGCCAAAAGGTGTACAGTTTCTGTAAGAAAAGTCGCTTAAAAAATGAAAGGAAATTTTTGGTTTTGCTTCGTCGCTTCCACACTTGAATTATAATACAAGATTGTTTGAAAGTACAATATCTCGTATTCTATAATTATGTTGATAAGCCAGAAACTAGGAGAAAACATCAAGAAAATACGAACTCGTAAGGGAATGTCGCAGGGCGACATTTGCCGAGCTCTTGATATGGATAGAGGTTATATGAGTGCAATTGAAAATGGAAAGAAAAATATCACAATTTCGCAGTTAGAACGATTAGCACAGGCGCTTGGAGTTTCAGTGGATAAAATGTTAAAATAAATCTATAACTTATAAAAAACCACAAAAACTAAATCAAGGCGATACTGTAGCGATTGTGTCTCCTTCTTGGGGCGGACCAAGCATATTCCCGCATGTTTATGAAAACGGACTAAAAATTTTGAATGAATGGGGTTTGAAAGTAAAAGAATACCCAACAGCAAGGGCTGATGCTAGTTTTCTCAGTCGAGATCATCGCGCTCGCGCAAAAGACATCAACGATGCTTTTGCTGACAAAGAAGTCAAAGCAATATTTGCGTCAATCGGTGGCGATGATTCTGTTAGACTTCTTCCTTTTTTAGATAAAAAAATTATTGCGGAAAATCCAAAAATAATTATGGGTTATTCCGACATAACCACACTTCTCGTTTTTGGTAATTTGCAAGGATTCGTAACTTTTTACGGCCCCGCTATTATGGCTGGACTTTCGCAGATAGAAAATTTACCCAAAAGTTTCAAGTCACATGTATATGAAATGCTTTTTGAGCCGAAACAAAGTTATGAATATCAATCTTATGGGCAGTATTGTGAGGGTTATCTTGATTGGTCAAAACCAGAAAATGTCGGAAAGATTAAAGAATTAAAAACAGATACTGGCTGGAGATTTCTTCAGGGTAGCGGAAAAGTCGAGGGTGAACTTTTTGGAGGTTGTATTGAAGTGCTTGAGTTTTTGAAAGGCACTGACTTTTGGCCGATTAAAGAATTTTGGAGTGGAAAAATTCTTTTCTTTGAAACTTCCGAGGAAAAGCCACCGATTGACCATGTAAAATGGATGTTGAGAAATTATGGTACACAAGATGTTTTTGAAAAAATCTCGGCAGTTATTTTCGGGAGGGCACGAGATTATTCACCAGAGGAAAAAGATGCTCTTGATAACGCTATTAAAAGCATAATCGCCGAAGAGTTTGAAAAACCTGATTTGCCGATTGTTACCAATATGGATTTTGGTCACACCGACCCACAATTTATTTTGCCGTTAGGTGTAAAAGCAGAATTAGATTTTCAAAATAAAAAGTTTAGACTTGTAGAGTCTTGGCTTGAATAATTATGGAAATTTCTCAATCATTACAAACTGCAAAGCAACTTCTCGGAAAAGAAGTTGAGGTCACAATGGATCGCCCTCTCGGCTCTAAACACCCAAAACACGATTTTGTGTACGAAGCCAATTATGGCTTTATCGAAGGAATAAAAGCGCCAGACGGTGAAGATTTAGACTCATATTTTTTCCATAATCAAAGAATAACAAAAGTTTGCATAACATACACCTATATTGTTACAATATAGGTGTATAGTTTGTATAAAAACCAGTTGTGCGAAATTTAAAATTTGCCTTTTAGTCGAAAGGGCAAGAAAAACTTTATAAACATTAATGACAATTATAAATTTATGAGTTGGAAAAATTTACCTTATTGGTTAAAAGGAGGATTAATTGGATTAGCTATTGCAATAATATTAATTTTCTTTTTATCCCCTTTAATTGCTTGGTTCCCTTGGTTAATTCCACTTATATTAATTATGACCCCTATTTCTGGGGCTATGATTTATTTTAGTTTAGGAAAAATTACGAGTTTAAGAAAAATTAGCTTTGGCTATAGTCTTCTTTTTGGAATATCTTTTGTCCCAATTGTTTATTTTGCAATAGTAGCAGATCTTGGTGAAATGGGGTCTGAAAAGTTGATAGAGGCACTTACGGTACATAGTTATTGGGTTGATATTTCATCAAGCTATATTTCTGCATTAATTGCGCATGGTTATTGGAGGAGTTATCTTACTACAATAATAATTGTAACTATAATTGGTTTGATTATAGGAAAAATAGAATCTAAAAAAATCGAATAAATTTTTCTTGTCCTTCTATTATTTAGATATTTAGACGGCAAATTCTCAACTCAAGGGGACGCTACGCTTTCTTTTGCCCTTTTATCTGATATAATTACATTAAGGTAGAGTAAAAGGACCCTCGCCTAACAACGCGATAAGCGGAAAAACTCTCAGCTCGAGTTTTTCGCAAATTTTATTTCTCCGCCAGTTGGCGGATCAATAAAACTTCGCTTATCGGTGAACGTTATGTGTAATCAGATTTAACGATTTCAAACGATAAATTTAAATAATTTCATACTAAGAATAATTATATGAAGAAAAAAATTATCATTTCCACAGTATCAGGATTATTAATAACCATAATTGTCAGCTTAATACCATTTAGATTTTATAACACGGAAATTGGATCATACTATTCCAAAGGTTTTCCTTTAAAAACATATCAAATGTTTGGTGATGCTGGAATTTTAAATAATTACGCATATCTTGGAAATTTCATTATATGGTCAATAATATTTTTTTTAATCCTTATAGCAATCGCTAAAATTAGAAATCGTTAAATCTGACTTCTCCGCTTCGCTCTGACCATGCTGCGCTTGAGCTCCATTTCATTCCGCTCAGGACACATAACAAGGGATAAAAGAAGTTTTTCTTAGCTACGCTTCAGAAAAACTTCTTTTATCCCTGATGTTATCGGAAATAATTTAATAATTTTTTAAAGATGATTATTTTTATCAATGGCTCGATAAATGCGGGAAAATCGACAATAGCCAAAATACTTGCAAGTAAAATCGCCAACACAGCAAATGTTGAAATTGATAGATTGCGCGAATATATTAATTGGCTAGAAATTGACAAAGCAGTTCCAATTAACTTAGAAAATGCTGTGTTGGTTATCAATAATTTTGCCAAACATGGATACAATGTTGTGGTTCCCTATCCGCTATCTCAAAAGAATTATGAGTATCTAAAAAAGGAGCTTCGTGATAATGAGCTGTATTTTTTTACTTTATCGCCAGATATCAAGAAAGCTCAAAATGATACTAACGATAGAAAATTGACAAAATGGGAACGTGGTCGTATCCAGCATCATTATGATATTGGAATCTCAAACCCTACTTTTGGCAAAATTATTGATAACACTAACCAAACACCGGAAGAAACAGCAAGAGAAATTCTCTCGCTTTTACCAAAAAATTATTAAATTACATCACATAACACGGCATATCTGGTTACGGCTTTCTACAAAAGCCTCCACCCATATTTGCCTCCGCTACGCTACGGCAAACATCAGATATGCCGATACGTTATATGAAATAGCTAGAAATTTCTGGCTACATCACATAACAGCGTGTATGAGGTTTAAGAAAAGAGCGTTAATAATTTTTAAAGGTTGCACTTTTTTCTTTTACCCAAATTTCGCACACTTTGATTGATAAAAGTAAGGATGTGTGCGAAACTTCTCATACACGCGAACGTTAGACGAAATTGCCGTGTGAATTATTTTTTTATCAATTTTTTATGCTAAGAAAAATCATAGTTATAGGAACTTTACACGCTGGCATAACGCCGAACAATGAACTTAAAGAAGTTATTGAAAGTTTTGAGCCAGACCAACTTTTAGTTGAAATAGCCAACGATAATATCGTTAAAAACAATTTAAGTTCATACCCTCCCGAAATGATATTTGCGTTTGAGTGGGCTAAAAGCAATAATGTTAAAGTTGCTGGTTTCGATTCTAAAATAGATGTTTTTCGAGGGGGCGTTATGCCTAAGGATAATCAAGCTATGATTGAGAAACAAAAAAAATTGATAAAAAAATTATCATGGAAGGACTTTAATAAAATCGAAAATGAAAAATTGCTAGATGTTGATGGTCTGGACGAGCTTATTGACCAGGATAAGGAGAGTGTGCGCGAGAATGATATGCTTAAAAACATTGAAGCGAATATTATCGAAAGTGGTACTATTGTAGTTATTACTGGAACGGCGCACCTCAATTTCTTTGAGCGAAATATCAAGGACGCAATTTTTCCTTTTCGAAATTCACACGGCAAACATCGTCTAACACTCGATATCCGCAAGGGCTAAAGTCACATTTCAATTCACTTCGTTTCATTGAAACGTTGGATATTGAGAAACGTTAAGTGAAATTTGAATTTTGGCCTTAAAAATTTATATAAGGAAAGCTCTTTTTAGTTTTTGGCGAAAAAAAGGACCCGCCCGATGTTTTGGGAGAGTCGCAAAATGGTGGCGAACCGGCAAATTATTCTACTGTGTGGTCGGTCATGAAAGTAGGCAAGGCATCTTTTCTTATCATTGCTTCGGCGCTAACCCCTGTTTTGGGGTCAACTACTGTCACAGTGATATGAGCTACTGACGCATTCTTGAAAATTACCTTTCGTGGGTTAATGTTGTTGTCTGTGTGGTTATCGCCGTATTCAAGGTTACAAGGAACTACTACC
>PCXM01000002.1:0-863 GCA_002771075.1 Candidatus Zambryskibacteria bacterium CG10_big_fil_rev_8_21_14_0_10_34_34 | reverse complement strand
ATTCATACATAATATGTATCCTCCTTAATTGGGTTATTGCCCATCCTGTCTGAAAGTAGTTTAGCTAAAACAACTAAAAAGTCAATAATGTGTGCGGTTAACCTTATGAGGTGACATTCTGATATGATTGGGGTGACAAAGGTTAATTATCAGAATTCATAAGGGCTAAGCCCAAAAACACATTATGGCGAATAAGAATCAAGCACCGGCATATCCGGTCAAAATCAGGCAGAAGTGGTATTTCTTAGTAGAGAAAGCAAACAAGACGGTCGATGAGGTTTGTGATCTGTACGCAATTTCTCGCAAGACATATTATAAATGGCGAGAAAAGGATTGTGGTTCTCGCGCGTATCAACCGAAAAAAGAGCATCCTGGAACCAAGATTAAAGGTGAGATTAAAATATTCATCTGCGCCGAAAAAGCGAGAATTAATTATGGTCCGTTAAAGATGAAATTACTAATCAAAAGAAGATTTGATGTGGATATTTCCACCACAGCAATTTACAAATTCTACAAGAAAAAGGGTTTGATTTTCCGTCCCCAAAAGAAACTGGCTTGGTATACTCCACTCAAAGAGGTGGTATTGCCCAAAACACCAGGCGAAGTGGTACAGATGGATGCTAAGTATGTCTGGGAAGACAATATACGTAAATACCAGAGGACATTCATTGATATTTACACTGGTCTGCAATTTGCCACCATTACTCTTGGTATGACAGCCGAAGAAACCATCAATTCATATCTCCAAGCGGAGAAATATTTCCCATTTAAAATACTCGGGGTGCAGAGCGACAACGGTAGCGAGAATCGTGGAGACTTTCATAAATATTTAGTGGAGAAAGGAATTGCTCATTACTTCATTC
>PCXM01000027.1 GCA_002771075.1 Candidatus Zambryskibacteria bacterium CG10_big_fil_rev_8_21_14_0_10_34_34 | reverse complement strand
CCAACTATTTGGTGCTCTTCTACACTAACCAAAGCGCCACTTTCTTTAGCTAAGTTTATAATGGCTTCAAAATCTAGTGGTCGAATACTTGCAATATTTAAAACTTTAACAGGGATGCCTTTTTGTGCAAATCTTTGAGCAGTCAAAATAGCATTGTAAACTAGGGCTCCAGTAGCGATGATACCTACTTGAGCTTTCATTGGTGGAGCAAAGAAAATTTTAGCTTTACCTATTTCAAATGGTGTCTCTTCTGTGGTGATGATTGGTGTTTTTTCTCTTAATAAACGGATATAAACCGGTTTATCTATTTTGGCGGCCGCTATAGTCGCCTTTTTTGCTTCTATTGCATCACAAGGAGAAAGGACAATCATATTTGGTAATACTCGCATAATAGCAATGTCTTCTATGGCTTGATGAGTGCCTCCGTCAGGCCCTACAGAGATTCCTGCGTGACTGCCTATTATTTTTACTGGTCTATCATTATAAGCGA
The DNA here is from genome assembly GCA_002771075.1 of Candidatus Zambryskibacteria bacterium CG10_big_fil_rev_8_21_14_0_10_34_34. Taxonomy (GTDB): domain Bacteria; phylum Patescibacteriota; class Minisyncoccia; order Phycocordibacterales; family WO2-35-19; genus WO2-35-19. The sequence continues at coordinate 6,592 of PCXM01000027.1, read as the reverse complement.
TTGTTGTCCTTATTTGTTCCCAGTTTCGTCCTGGGCTAAACATAGCGTAAGAAGATATAAAAGGTATTTTACCCATAGCCGCCATACCACTTGCGACTGTGGCTAAGTTTTGTTCGGCTACTCCGACTTGAATAAATCTTTCGGGATATTTTTCGGCAAACAAATTCATTTTGGTTGATTCATTTAAATCAGCGCAAAGACCAATCACATTTTTATTTTCATCCCCAGCAATGACTAGTCCTTCACCAAAACCTTGGCGGATAGGTATTTGTTCTACATCTTCATCAAATAATTTTGTATTAAGTTTTAAATTTTGGTTTAACATAATTTATGTCTAATTATCTCCTTACCCCTTCCTTAATTTAAGGGGGGGTTGGGGTGGGTTAGTTCTTTAATTGCTCTTTCTCCCTCTTCTTTAGTTGGAGGTTTGCCGTGCCATTTATAATTTCTTTCCATAAAAGAGACTCCTTTACCCGGAATAGTATTGGCAATAATAACTGACGGTTTGGTAAAAACAGCTTGAGCTTCACCTATTGCCGCTACTATTTCTTGAAAATTATGACCATCTATTGTTCGCACATCCCAATTAAAAGATTCCCATTTTTCTTTTAGCGGTTCTAGTGGCATAATGTCTTCAGTAAAACCTTCTATTTGGATACTATTTCTATCTATAATCACTGTTAAGTTTTGAAGTTTTTCTTTAGCCGCTAACATCATCGCTTCCCAAACATTTCCTTCTTGCAATTCTCCATCACTCATCAAACAATAAAATTGTTTGCCCGAAAATTTACCATTGTCCATCTTGTCGGCCAAACACATTCCCACTGCTTGGGAGAGGCCAAGTCCAAGAGGACCAGAACTAACTTCAATAAATGATAAAAATTCACGATGCGGATGTCCTTGGAGGCGGCTACCAAATTGACGTAAAGTTTTTAATTCTTCTAATTTGAGATAACCACTATGAGCCATAGTGGCATAAAGAACTGGGCATATATGCCCATTTGAAAGTATTAGTCTGTCTCTATCTTTCCACATAGGATTAGTGGGATCGTGTTTTAATATATGAAAATAAAGTACAGTAAATATATCAGCCATTCCTAGAGGGCCAGCAGTGTGTCCTGAACCTGCTTCTACAAGCATTTCAATAATAGATTGACGGATTTCGCTTGCTTTTTGTTCCATCCATATTATTTTTTCATCTGTAAGTTGAATCATAAGATTAAAAATTTTGTAGATTCATTATAGCTTTTTTTGGATTATTTGTATTAAAAATAGATGAGCCAGAAATAAAAGAAGTCACACCCGCCTCTTTGAATTTAGGAATTGTTTCTTCTGTTACTCCGATATCAATTTGAATTTCTACCGAAGGATGTCTTTTATGAAAATTTTTTATTTTTTCTAAAACGTATTTATCTAAACTTACTCCACTATACCCCACTTTGTCATTACCCATAAACTGAACAAAATCTGCTTCTGGTAAAAAAGATTCTAATAAAGAAATATCTCCGGAAGGTTTAATACCAAGACCTACTTTTGCGCCTGCTTCTTTTATATTTTCTAAACATTTTTTTATATGGTCAGTAGAATCAATATGAATAATAAAACTTTTTGCTCCAAGTGAAATAAAATCAGATAAATATTCAATGGGATGAAGCACCAACATATCTATTTCTAAAATAAAATCATTAATATAAGGAAATTTCTCTCTTCCCCCTGCTATTTTTTGTATTTCTTCAAATTGGTTATTATTAAAAGGCCAAGTTTTTGTGGGAGCATAAATTCCATCAACAATGTCTATTTGTACTTTTTTGACTGAACCCAAAATTTTACCAAGTTTATCTCTAACAATATTTAAATTTTGAGGAATAATGGATGGAATGATTTCTAGCATATTTGAATATTACCCACTTTTAATAATAAATTAAGGATTGATATAAAGAGATTCTTCTAACTCGTCTATTTCTTCAAGTCTTCTTATATGTCTTTTGTCTCCAGAAAATGGAGTTTCTAACCAAAGTTTTACAACTTCTTCTGCTTCTTCTAAATTAATAAATTTAGCTCCAAGTGACAAAATATTTGCATCGTTGTGTTCTCTAGATAATTTTATAATCTCTCTGTTCCCACCATAAAAAACCACTGCTCTAACATTTGGAAATCTATTGACCACTATTGCTTCACCTTGGCCAGAAGTTCCTAATATTATGGCTTTAGCATTTTTATGATGTTTGAATATCTCTAATCCGATTTTTTCCATAAATACAGGATAATCATCTTTTGGATCTAATTTTTCTGGACCTAAATCAGCCACCTCAAAACCAAGTTCTCTAACAAATTTCATAAGAGTATTTTTCATTAGAAATCCCGCATGATCTGATGCAAAAAATATTTTCATCTTAATTATGTTAATATCTACAACCATCTTTACTTTACTTCAAATACTCCCCCATTTTCAAAATATGCTTGACGAGGGTGGCGGTGTAGCCCATTTCGTTGTCATACCAAGCGCAGACTTTGACCAGATTTTTATCTATTACTCTAGTTAAACCAAGGTCAGCAATGGAGCCATAAAGAGAGCCGATGATGTCACTGGAGACGATTGGGTCTTCGGTAACCGCAAAAATGCCTTGCCAGCGCTCTTCTTTAGCTGCTTCTTTTAAAATATTATTTATTTCTTCTACGCTTGTTTCTTTTTTGGCTATAAAGGTAACGTCTACTATAGAGCCAGCCACTATCGGCACTCTCATAGCTACGCCGTCAAATTTGCCTTCTAATTCTGACAAGACTTTAGTAACAGCAATAGCGGCTCCGGTGGAAGTAGGGATTATATTTTGAGCGGCCGCTCTACCCTCTTTCCAATCTTTTTTGTTTGGTCCATCTACTATGCTTTGACTAGCGGTATATCCGTGTATCGTATTTAAAACTGCTTTTTCTATGCCGATTTTTTCATTCAAAATTTGTATAAGTGGAGATCCTGCGTTGGTAGTGCAAGAAGCATTTGAAGAAATTTGGCAGGTTTTTAATTTCTCTTCATTAATGCCCATAAGTATCATAGCTTGAGTATCATCTGCGGGTGAATCTTTGGTAGGAGCAGTAATAACTACACGCTTGGCTCCCGCATCAATATGAGCTTTAGCTGTTTCAAATTTAGTAAAAGCTCCTGTGGATTCTAGCACTATATCAATATTTAAATCTTGCCAAGGTAAATTAGCCGGCTCTTTTTCACTTAAAAATTTAACTTCTTTTTCATTTATAAGAAGAGTTGTTTTATCTTCTTTAACTCGCACTTGAAATTGAGCTACACCATAAGCTGTATCGTATTTCAAAAGATAAGCAATATTTTCTATGTCACCCAAGTCATTTATGGCCACTACTTCTATTTGCGGATTATCTTCTATAAGACGCAAAAAAGCTCGGCCAATTCTACCGGCGCCATTTATAGCCATACGAATAGTTTTGTTTTCCATAAATACATTATACACCTATCAACAAAACTTTCTGTGAATAACTTTTAATCAAAAAATAGGTTTTGGTTATTTTATTAAGCTGTTTTTATTTCAGGAGTGAAAGATAAAGCATCAGCTTCACAGACTCCACCAACACAAGCTAATTCTTTAGCTCCAATCGTTTGGTCGCTCTTTTCATAAAGCATTAATTTTGAAAAATCTATGTGTTTAAGTGTTTTCTTTCGTTTTTCGTATTCTTCTTTACTAATTTCTTCATAAGGAGCGAGTTGATAAATATGATTATCGCGTGGCAAGAAAGAAAGTCCGCCTACTATGTCCCAATTTTTATAAACAAAGTTTGCTACAGCGATCCATTCTTCATCGCCCACATAAATAGTTACTGATGGGTTGTGTTCTGTAAAATTAGTCTTCAATCTTTTCCATTCTTCCAATAATTCAAGAGCAGTTACATCTTTATTGACTATTGCTCCATCAGGCGCTTTGCAGGGAAACTCTAATACCATAGTGGAAGCGTTGGAAGTAGAATAACCAACTTCTGGTTTGATTGGCACGCCTTGATTTTCTGCTAATTTCAAAAGAGGGTCATTGACTGAAATTCTGACTCGACGAATATAATATTTAGAAAACCAAGTGTGCATTCCAGAACCCACTCCTAAGAGTTGACCAGAGTTGCCATGAGGTTTGACGCAAGTAATGGCAGTTGATTCATTTACTCCAAAACGTTTAGCATATTTTTTGTTTGCCTTAATTCCTTCATCTCGTAAAATTTGCAAATTTTTGTCATCACGAACAATCTTATTGTCATAATATCCAGTTATAGAAACTCCCAAAAGCTGTTCTTTTTCGCAATTTATTTTCCATTCTTTTGAAAGATATTCAAAATTTGTGAGTGTTGCTTGATAAGTCCCTACAATGGTGGCTAAATGCATCTTTCTTGTTAAACTTTCCATTGTATCTTTTGGACGCACCACAATTGAAGTTAAGTTACAGAATTGCTTGGATTGAAGATAAATTTCTCCACAAGGATTCATTCCAATTTGTTTGGCATTTTTGACAGCTTCCCATCGACGTTTTGGTAGTTGCGCTTCTAAACCTCCACGATTAAAAATCCCGCGCTCACCAGAGTGTGAAGTGACGAGAGCCGTCCATTCCTCTAAAAATTCTTCAGCTGATGGTTTGACTTCATAAACAGCCGAGTTATTGGCCATTGAACGCTGACCTTCTGTTTGCCAAAAAGAGCCCCTTTTGGCATCACGCATATTATAATCATCAGGAGCAGAAAGTGAAATAAGAGCCGAACGACGCACTCCACCAGCAACAACAATAAGACCTATCTGACAAATAATATCGTGAAGATCAAGGGTAGTAAGTCTGCGTCCTTGTTTAGCTAACATTTTTCTTTTTGTGAATTTCATCAATTCTTCAAGGGGTCCGGGTCCAGAGGCTCTTCCGCCCATTGTTTCAAGTTTTGCTCCAGCTGGACGAATCAAAGAATAATCAATTTCTACATCAAGACCTTTTTCCCACGCTTCGCAAGCACTAACAAAAGCTTTACACCAACCGACTTTATCATCTTCAACTATAATTTTAGGAGCCATTTTACCAGTTTGTTTTTGGATTTGGGGAAATTTTTCTACATTTTCTGGTTCTACAGAATAACCGCATCCGGCGCCACACATTGATACATACATAATTTCAGAGAGATCACGCCAAGAAATGGGCGCGATATAAGCGCAATTGTAAGAACAAACATTTGTTTTTCGGCAAGCTTTACCTGCCGACCAAAGCAAACGCATTGATGGACATATTTCTTGATTTAAAATAGCTTCTCTCACCTCTTCATATTCCATGTTGGTTAATTTAGAACCTATATTTTCTTTCATATAATCCATAAAACGGTCAATAGCTTCAACCCATGTTTCTCTACGACCTAATTCATCTCGCCAACGAGAATAAAATTGATAAAAAATAAATTCTTGATATGAAGTTGCAAAATATTTACTACTTTCAGCTATTTTTTCTTTTATTTCTATTGGCACCATTTCATTTTGTTCTCGGATTTTTGTGCGTTCAGCTCTATATAGAATATAGGCCTTGGCAGTATTTACGTATTCAGACAAAATCAATTCTTTTTCAACTGTATCTTGCATTCCTTCTACTGTAGGTAAGAAATTTTTGTATTTTTTACTAATTCTGACTAAGTCAGCCAACACTTTATGGGCCACCATTCTAGCTTCGGCTTCCGACCCCTCGTTGCTGGCTTTCATAGCTTTATTGATCACGGTGACTATCTTTTCAAAATCAAAAGAAACTATAGATTTGTCTCTTTTTTGGATCTTTTTAATGAAATCTTCCATAGCATTTTTCTTGGTTTTTTTGATTTTTTTAGGCATATTTTTATAAAAAGTTAAAAATTTTGTAATTTTTTATTAATTTTTGGATGAAATGTCAAAACTTACGCTTTCTTATCTTACCACTTTCATTACCAAAAAATCTGTGGATAAATCATTAAAAAAAGCAACCGAAGACAGAAAAAAAAATATGTAAAGGTCTCAAAATTCACATCAATAAAATATTGTTATATAATAGTCTTATGCAAAAAATTTTTACATCTCATTTAGAGACAAAAAAATATCAAACCAAATATCGTGCGCATTTTATCACCATCACAGAAGATATTGAAAAAGCCATTAAAGCTTCTCAAGTTTTACAAGGAACTTTAACTATTCAAACTCACCATACCACTTGCGGTGTTTGGATAAATGAAAATGAAAAAAATTTGATAGGTCCATCTGAAGAGCTTGGCTATACTGCCGACTTACTGAAGATATTAGACAATTTCGCTAGCCCATTGAGTAATTATGGCCACAATGATATTAAAGACTCAAAAAATACTAATGGCAAACGAGATACTCATTTGTGTGAGCCAGATGAAAATGGAGTTATCCAAGAGTGTATGAATGGTTTTTCTCATGCTCAAGCGTTGTTAATACAGCCATCTCTTTCTATGATTATTGAAGATGGCAAACTCCTTCAAGGTAGATGGCAAGAAGTAATGCTGGTGGAATTAGATCATGATAGAGAAAGGACCGTCTCTTTTTTGATTCAGGGAGTTAAAAATTAAAATT
>PCXM01000004.1:2227-9518 GCA_002771075.1 Candidatus Zambryskibacteria bacterium CG10_big_fil_rev_8_21_14_0_10_34_34 | reverse complement strand
GAACTTCAAGGAGAGCCAGTATCTAGAAAACATATAGAAGTCATTATCAGACAAATGTTTTCCAGAAGGAAAATCAAAAATCCTGGAGGAACTAAATTCTCTCAAGGTGATATCGTCCCTCAAAGCGACTTCTTAATAGAAAATGAAAAAGCTAAAGAAGCCGGCAAAGAGGAGGCTAAAGGTGAATCACTTCTTCTTGGTATTACTGAAGTGTCTCTTTCAAGAAAAAGTTTCCTTTCTTCTGCATCATTTCAACATACTACTAGGATGCTTATCCAAAACTCATTACGCGGTTCAGAAGATGAACTCAAAGGTCTAAAAGAAAATGTCATTATCGGAAGATTAATACCAGCTGGTTCAGGATTTCCCGGTAGTGAAAAATACAATATGATCAAAGACTTGCAAAAGAAGTTGGATATGGAAAATTAAAATTATGAAAAATAATTTTGTAAAAATTGTAGTATTTGTACCAAAAACACATTCTGAAATAATGCGTGAAGCGATGGGGAAGGCAGGAGCTGGGAAAATTAGCAATTTGATATAGATCAGTATCCAAAGATGCCAGCTTTTTTAGAAATCGAGGGTAATAGCGAAGAAAATGTGAAAGAAGGAATAAAGCTTTTAGGGTTAGAGAAAAATCCTACATGGGCTAAAGGAGAGAGAATATTGATCCAAGATACTTATAATCTGGATTGGTATGATATGAAATTTTAACCAAACAATGAAAAATAATAAATATTATTTTAAGATAATAGTAAGAGCCGGTAATTTTAAAACAGCAGCTATGTTGTCACAAGTTAGAACGATTTCTTCAAAAAGATTATGGAAGGTAATAGACAAGATAGGGGAGAAACCTTTTGGACATTTAAAAACAGCCCTAGACAAGGCCGTTCTTAAATGATTGCCTCTCGCTTTCACGAGAGTATTGTCCCCAAAAGGGAATTTGTAAAAAAAGTATAGCAAAGAAAAAAATTATGTCAAGCCCACTTGTGAATAAGAAAACCAACAAAAAATAAATGTTAACAAACGTAGAACAAATAAAAGAAAAATTAGACATTGTGGATGTTATTTCGAGCTACATAAAGGTAGAAAAAGCTGGAATTAATTACAAGGCCAAGTGCCCATTTCACAATGAAAAAACTCCTTCTTTTTTTATATCTCCAACTCGTCAAAGCTTTTATTGTTTTGGTTGTGGAGAAAAAGGAGACATTTTTTCATTTGTAGAAAAATTTGAAGGTCTTGATTTCAAAGGGGCTCTAGAGACTTTAGCAAGCAAAGCTGGTGTTGAATTAAAAAACTTCAAACAAACAAATGACACCAAAGGAGAAAAAGATAAATTATTTGAAATAATGGAAAAAGCAACTCAAATATTTGAAAAACAACTAACAGAAAACAAAGAAGCTTTAAATATTTTGAAAAAAAGAGGGGTGATGGATGTTTCAATAGTCAAATGGAGACTTGGCTTTGCTAAAAACGAATGGAGGAGTCTTTACGACAATCTACAAAATAATTTTTCTAAAGAAGAAATGTTAGAAGCAGGACTTATAAAAAAAACCGACACCGAAACAAATTCTGGACAAATAAAATATTATGACACCTTTAGAGATAGAATAATGTTTCCACTAAATGATAGCGCAGGCAGAGTAATCGCTTTCTCTGGTAGAGCCATAAAAGAAGATGATAAAACTCCCAAATATTTAAACTCTCCAGAAACCAAACTCTTTTATAAATCAGAAGCTCTTTACGGATTTAATATAGCTAAAAATCATATTAGAAAATTAGACTACACTGTTTTAGTAGAAGGACAAATGGACTTGCTAATGTCTCATCAAGCTGGTATTTTAAATACTGTCGCTTCTTCTGGCACAGCTTTAACAGAACTTCATCTAAAAAAAATAGGCAAACTTTCAAATAGAATTATTATTGCTTATGATTCTGATGATTCTGGAGAAAAAGCGTCTAGAAGAGCCGCCGAGATGGCTATGGCTTTGGGGATGGAGATTAAGACAGTATCATTACCAAAAGGAGAAGATCCGGCCTCAATCATAAAAAAAGACCCCGCCAAATGGAAAAAAGCTCTCAAAGAATCCCAGCATTTTATAGATTTTTCTTTAAATAAAGCTTTAAAAGAAAAAGAAGACCGAAATCTAACAAAAGAGATTATTAAAAATGTCTTGCCTCTAGTCTCTCTTATCAAAAGTGAGATAGAAAAGTCCATATTTGTAAAAAAAATAGCTTTGAAAATGAAAGTGCGTGAACAAGATGTTTTAAATGATCTTAAAAAAATTGACCAAAAAGAAAACCTTAATAAAGAAGAGGGTCCATTTAAAAATTATTCAAAAGTTGTAAATCTGGAACGCATCTTAGCTGGAATCATATTTTTAGAAGAATTTAATAAAAGTAAAAAGAGCAAAAATTTAAAAGAAAAATGGCAACAAATTGTAGATGAATCCAAAGTAACAGAAATATTAGAAAATTTTAAAGAAAATAAAGAAGCTCTTATATTTGAAACAGAAGGTTATGGTGAAAAAGGAAGTTTAGACGAAATAGCAGAAGATATCTTAAAACGACTTGAATTAAAAAATTTAAAAACTAAACTTCAAAAAATAACTATCATTTTAGACGATAAAAATCTTTCAAAAAAAGACCAAAAAGAAACAAAAACAGATTTTAATAAAATACAAAAACGTATCAAAGAACTTAATAATTAATTAAAAATAAAATGCCTAAAAAAATAAAAAAGAAAGTGGTTAAAAAGGTGAAATCAAAAACAAAGGTAAAAAAAGTCAAAACTACCACAAAAAAGAAACCTCTAAAAAAGAAAGTGGTTAAAAAGGTGAAATCAAAAACAAAGGTAAGCTCCAAAAAAATCATTTCAGAAATAGAATCAAAAAAAATAGAACTAATTATAAAAGGCAAAGAACGTGGCTTTATTACTTATAGTGAAATCTTGAAAGAATTTCCAAACATAGAAGATGATATTTTTCTCCTTGAAGGAATATACGAAGAATGTTCGGTGGCTGGTATAGACATTCTTGAAAGCGGTAAACTTTTAGATGAAAGTTCTTTGACCAAAAAAGATCCACTCAAAGATGAAAATTCTCATGATTCTATTCAAATGTATCTAAAAGATATCGGTAAACATCCCCTCATCTCTGGCGCTCAAGAAAAAGAGTTGGCTAAGAGAATAATAAATGGGGAAGAAGAAGTTAAAAATATTTTAGCCAGAGCCAATCTTCGTTTAGTTGTTTCCATTGCTAAAAAATATGTTGGACGAAGTTCTGATCTTACTTTACTAGACCTTATTCAAGAAGGAAATCTCGGGCTCTTTAAAGCAGTTGACAAATTTGACCATACTAAAGGTTTTAAATTTTCTACTTATGCCACTTGGTGGATTAGGCAGGCCATTACCCGAGCTTTAGCAGACCAAAGTCGCACCATCAGAGTGCCGGTACATATGGTTGAAACTATAGCCAAATACAAACAGGTAGTGAGAAGACTATCTCAAGATCTTGGCAGAGACCCATTACCAGAAGAGATCGCTGTGGAAATGGACCTAGATCCTGAAAAAATTTATATGATTGAAAAGATTGACCAAGGCACCGTCTCTTTAGAGACTCCAGTTGGTAGTGAAGATAGTAGTAAATCAACTTTAAATGATTTTATGGCAGATGACAAAATAGTGTCTCCAGATAAAGAATCAAATCACCGTATTATTCACGACCAACTTAAAGAAATACTAGCTGACCTACCTCCAAAAGAAAAGAAAATTATAGAAATGAGAAATGGTCTTATAGATGGTGTTTATCATACTTTAGAAGATGTCGGCAAAGAATTTGGAGTAACTCGTGAGCGTATTCGTCAAATTGAAGCAAAAGCATTAGAGAAAATGCGCCAACACGAAAAAATCAAACGCCTCCAGCATTTCTTTTAAACTCTCCTTATTTATTAAAATAATGTCTTTATGATCACTTCTGCTTTTAAAGAGGAATATAACAAACTTAATCCAAAACAAAAAGAAGTAGTGGATGCTATAGAAGGACCAGTTATGGTGGTGGCGGGACCAGGAACAGGCAAAACTACTATTTTAACTCTCCGCATTGCCAATATTTTACTCAAAACCGATACCCCCCCATCTAGCATTTTAGCCCTTACTTTCACTGAAGCTGGAGCCAAAGCTATGAGAGTCAAACTCCGCAAAATAATAGGAAATAGAGCTCTAGAAGTGCCAATACACACCTTTCATGGCTTTGCAGCCAGTGTTATCGCTGAATTTCAGGACCATTTCGTACATCTATCTAAATCCAAACAAATTACTGACATAGAAACAGAACAGCTTTTACGAAATATTTTAAATGAAAAAAAATTTAATAAACTAAGACCCATAGGAGATCCTGATTTTTATATTGCAAAAATAATTGGAGCTATTAGTGATGCCAAACAAGAAGATTGGACCCCTGAAATACTCAAAAGTTTCGCTCAAGATGAAATAGAGAAAATAAAAAATAACCCAGATTCAATATCCACCCGTGGCAAAAGTAAAGGAGGATTAAAAGCAGAAGCTTTAACTCATATCAAAAAAGCCGAAAGAACCATTCTTCTTTCAGACGTCTTTAAATCTTATGAAAAAAAGAAGACAGAAGAGAAAAAAATTGATTTTGATGATTTAATTTTTGAATTACTTCAAGCTTTACGTAAAGATGAACTTTTACTTCAAAGTCTGCAAGAAAAATTTTTATATATTCTTTTAGACGAGCACCAAGATACTAATGACACTCAAAACCTTATCGTAAAAACTATTGCAGATTTTTTTGAGACTCCAAATCTATTTGTAGTAGGAGATGAAAAACAAGCTATTTATCGGTTCCAAGGAGCTTCAATTGAAAACTTTTTAAATTTCCAAAAAACATGGGACCAAATGAAAATTATTTCTTTGGTAGACAACTATCGATCTCATCAATACATTTTAGATACTTCATTTAAAATGATTGAACAAAACTATAAAGAAGGGGAGCATTTTGATCTGCGCATAAAACTTAAATCAGGAACAAAAGAGGTGGCCAATCCTTTAGATTTAGTGATTGCTCCAAATCTAGAAACAGAAGAAGCTTATTTGATAAAAAACCTCCAAAAAATTTTAAAGGAAAGTAAAGACAGCAGTATCGCTATCATCGTTCGTAAAAATAGTGAAGTAGCAAAAATATTTTCTATACTTGAAGCAAATGATATCCCAGCTAAAGCAGAAAGGGGAGCAAATATATTTTCACACCCAGTAGGTACTCTTTATTTTTCACTTCTAGATTTTTTTAGAGATCCAGGAAACATTGAAGCTTTGGCTCAAACTATTGTTTCAGGATTATGGGGTTTAGATTTTGCCAAACAAACAAGATTAATAAAGCTTATTAAAAGTGGGCAAATGTCTGAAATAGAAAAAGAGATTCCTACACTTTTTAAAATACAAAAAAAACTGATGGATACTGCCCCTTTGGAATTTCTTTATCTATTAGCAGATTTATCTGGTTTTACTCATATGGTGATTCGTAGCCCCATTGGGACAGAAGTTTGGCGGGGTATAATTAGTCTGGCTGAAGATTTAACTAAAACTGGAAAAATTGAAAATCCAAAAATTTTGATTGAATCCTTATTGGCTTACAAAAAATCTGCCGAAAGACGCACTATTAAAATAAACACAGGTCAAGCTTTATCCCAAATCACAATAATGACGGCTCATGGTTCTAAAGGTTTGGAATTTGATTATGTTTTTTTGCCTTATGCAGTAGAAGAGTCTTGGATCAAAAAAAATCATAACTCTTATTTTGTTTTACCAAAAGAAAAAAAGATGGATGATAATATTCGTGACGAAAGACGTCTTTTTTATGTCGGTCTTACTCGAGCTAAAAAACACGTCTCCATCAGTTTTCACAATGAAGACAATCTTGGCAAAGTTATGACTCCGCTACGTTTTATAGACGAACTCGATCAAAACTTCATCAAAAAAACAAAACTTGAAAAAACAAATAAAGTAAATATAAAAAGAAATTTAACCAAAATAGAAGCCCAACAAAATCAAGAAAAAATAGAATATGCCAAACAAGTCCTGCTCGAAAAAGGCCTCTCTGTCACCGCTTTAAATCACTTTATGGATTGTCCAAACAAATTTTTCTATAAAAGTATTTTAAAAATACCCGAAGCTCCAAACGCTAACTCTGAAAAAGGTAATGCCATGCATGAAGCTATGTCCAATATTTGGCAAAGTAAAAATAAAAAAATAAAACAAATAGAAAAAACAATCATCAATACAGTCAGACAATATTTCAAAAGTTCATTACTACCTCTTTTAGAAAAAGAAACTGTTTTAGAAGAACTAATAGCAGATGCACCAATAGTAGCTTTAGCTTTAGCGGAGCATTTTAAGGAAGAGGGTAAAGTCTCTACTGAAAGTTGGGTAGAAAATTATTTTTCCTATCAATCTTCTGTCAAAAACAGTGAAAAAATAGAAATAAAACTTCATGGAAAGTTGGATATTATAAGAGAACAAGAAAATAAAATTTTTATCTATGATTACAAAACCAGAAAATCTTTGAGTCTAAATGCTATAAAGGGTGAGACTGCTAATGGCGATGATAATTATTTCCGCCAGCTTATTTTTTATAAAATACTTTTAGAAGAGAGTTCTAAATTCAAAAACAAATTTATAGAACCAGCTTTAATCTTTATAAAACCTGATAGCAATGGTCGTTGTCCGATAGTTTCTTTACCAATAGAAAATACTGATACCGAAAGAGTAAAAAATGAGATAACAAACCTAATAAAAAATGTCTGGTCAGGAGACTTCCTCACCAACATCTGTGATGATAAAGATTGTCAGTATTGTGGATACAGAAAATTATTGACTTAAAATCAAATCAATAGCGGTTTTGATTTGGATGTAAGGATAAGCTCCTTCAATAGTGTGGTACTCGTTTGTTTTAGTATCTATGATGATACTGTGTGGAGTGCCAGTGATACCGATTTCTTGAGCATTTTTAATATCAAAATTCACCCTAGGGTCAAACTCGCCACTTTCTAAACAAACATTAAATGCAGTAGAAGAGAGCCCTACCTCTGTCGCTATTTTGGTAAGTTCGGCTGGATCTAAATCATTATTTGATGGAGTAACTTCATAAAGCTTGTTGGTATATTCCCAAAACTTGCTGTTGCCACCGAGATTGCCTGCACATTCTTGAGCTACCGCCTCATTAAAAGATTTGGAATGAAGTTCAGCGATAGGGAAATGCCTATAAACCCAAGC
>PCXM01000004.1:1869-2215 GCA_002771075.1 Candidatus Zambryskibacteria bacterium CG10_big_fil_rev_8_21_14_0_10_34_34 | reverse complement strand
TATGAAATATTTTACAAAATGGACATTCGGTATCTGAATATTCAATCACTAAAATCCTAGCATCTGAACTTCCTAAAATATGGTCATTAACATCAATGGGGCGGATAGTTTCAGCAATATTTTCAGAAGTTAGTTGCTGTCTTTGGGTAGGAGTAGGATTTTCTTTGGTGATTTTGCCATTCCAATAAATACCTCCAGCGATAAGGAGTCCGGCGACGATAATTGACAAAGGAAGTGATATTTTTTCAGACATAATATTTGGATTATTTTTAAGTATCTAAATTATACCATATCTATTTGTTGATTGGTTAAAATGGAAGAGTGTGGTTAAGAGCAGAAGAAGATA
>PCXM01000004.1:0-1861 GCA_002771075.1 Candidatus Zambryskibacteria bacterium CG10_big_fil_rev_8_21_14_0_10_34_34 | reverse complement strand
TAGAAGTTTCCCATTTTGAAGTATCTAACTTGACTTCGTTTAAATTTGGACCTTCTTTAAAAATGAGTTTGTTATTTTTTAAAGCATATTCGTATGCATCTTTAGTAATACGAACATCATCTAGACAATATTTTATAACCTTCTCTATTTTACCTTCTCTCCACCATTTGACTGCATCTAGTCCACCGCCACTTTTGCCTATACCAAAAGTCCCTTCGGCTATCTGATCCAACTTCATCCTTCTACCGGCAGACTCACGCAATTCTTTTAAAAGATCTAGACTTTTTATTTTAAACAAATCACCCGGATAATATTTGTTGAGAAGGGGAATATCAAAATGATCTCCATTATAAGTAATAAACATATCTGTCCTTTCAATAATTTTCCAAAGGTCACCAAATTGCTCCTCCGTAAAAGAGCTATATTTATCATTTTCATATTCATAAACACAAACAACTGATATATCCAAATCAACCGGATCATTTGACCCTACATCTTGAAAAATATTTGAAGTTTCTATGTCAAAGACTATCTTACGCATAATTTTATTACCTCTTCTAAATTACCATTTTTTTCTTCCCGAGTTTTGGTATTTCTGACAGTAAAAGTTTGATTTTTTATTTCTTCTTCACCAATAGTCATCACAAACGGAATCTTCCTCTTACTCAAAGACTTCAGTTGGTCAGGTAACTTTTTGCCTGAAATATCAACAGCCACACTGATTCCACTTTCTCTAAAAATTTTTGCTATTTTATAAATTTCTTCCATATCAGTATTGGAAACAACACAAATACAAAGACTAGCAGTTGAATTTATTTCAGGCAATAATTTATGAGTCTCTAAAAAATCTCGCATAGTAACATCTCCCATACCAAAACCAAAAGCAGAAACATTCTGACTAGTAAAACTTCCTATCAAATCATCATACCGACCACCACCAAAAAGAGAACGCGGATTTTCTTTATTAGTATCAAAAACCTCAAAAACAGTCCCAGTATAATAATCAAAACCACGAGTAAGTGTAGGAGTAAAGACCACATTAGAGACTCCTCTATCTCGCAAAATATTAACTACTTCATTTAGATTTTTGGCCGCCTCACTTTCTTTTAATGTTACTAGCAAACCTTCACCAAGATAAAGATTTTCTAACAATTTTTCGGCACTTTCTTTTCCTATCAAAACCACTAGTGAATGTCTAAAATCATCATCAGAAAATTTTTCTTTTTTATCTATCAGTCTATAAACAAACTGTTTTTTATCTTCATTTATTTTTATTTTTTTGAAAACATCATCTAAAAGTAGTCTATTATTTATCCTAATTTCAAAATCTTTTTCATCAGCTCCAAATTTTTTCATAATATCAAAAGCTATAGAAATGACTTCTAGCTCTGCTAAAATACTTGGAACTCCAAACAAATCAACATTGAGTTGCCAATGCTCACGCAGACGCCCTCGTTGAGGCTTTTCGTATCTAAAAAGATTGGGAATAGAGTACCAACGGATAGGGAGGGGGAGTTCTTGTATTTTAGCCGCTATCATCCTTGTTACCGTAGGAGTCATTTCGGGTCGTAAAGCTACCTCTCTATTTCCTCTATCAGTAAAATAATAAATTTGCTCTTTGATTATTTCTTCACTTGATTTTAATTTATAAAGTTCTAGTGGCTCTAAAATAGAAGCCCCATATTCCTCATAACCCCAAGACTCTGACACCTCTCTCATTATTTTAAAAATATGATTCTGGACCGCCTGATCTTGTGGATAAAAATCTCGCACCCCTTTGTAGCTTTCAGTTGATATTTTTTTGTTGCCTATACCAAACATCTTGTCTTGAATTATAAGAGATTTAACTAAAAATAACAAG
>PCXM01000016.1 GCA_002771075.1 Candidatus Zambryskibacteria bacterium CG10_big_fil_rev_8_21_14_0_10_34_34 | reverse complement strand
AAAAATGTTAAAATAAGATTGCTCTTTTAGTAGTCTGAAGCGGCGAAGCAAAACCAAAAATTTCCTTTCCATTTTTTGTTGGCTCCCCCCACACCCCCCGCCGAAAATGGATAGGTAAGGAAATTTTTGGTTTTGTACACGCGACCGCAGGGAGCGTGCGAGGCGTGCAAGGTTGGCGTTGGCAGGCGCTCCGCGCGTACGGTTGGGTTTCGAGCCACCACGCGCTCGGCGCGTGGAAAGGTCAATCGCTCCGCGATTGGAAAAAGGTTCGCGCAAAGGTTAATATTTCTGCACCAATACTAAAAAATTCCAACTGCTTGGAATTTTTTAGTATTGGTGCTGGGCACAGCGATGTTTTTGTTTTGCGAAGCAAAGGCAAAAACCGCGAGCCGGGGTCGCGAAAAATTTGCGTCAGCAAATTTATTCGTGACCACAAAATCCAAAATCATATTCCATTTGGCGCGATAAATAACAAAGGAAGTTCTAACGCCCTCGATTTTCATTTAAACAATTCGGAATGGCTACCAATGTTGATTAGGAATAGAGTTCTATTTTCTTCGTCCATTTGATACAAAAGAAGCAAATCTGATTCTATATGACATTCTCTCACGCCCTGAAGTTTTCCTTTTAATTCATGGTCTCTGTATTTTGATTCCAACTTTCCTCCCACTGTCAAAATTTCAACAAGACTTTCAATATTTTCTCTCTTAATTCTTCCGGAACGCAAATACTTTCTAGCAGATCTTCTAAATTTTTTGCTTTCTGTAATAATATACATTGACCCATGCCTTAATCTTCAAGTATATCATCAAAAAGAGCTTTTACATTTTTATACCCTTTGTTATTTTTTTTAGTACCAAAAATCTGTCTCCTTACCCATCTTTCCTGTTCCGGTGTCATTGCATAGTGCATCTTTGGTTCAAAGGGAATGGACTTCGTATTAACCACCTGGCATAAAAACATCTTTACTCCGGAAGAAATATCCAAGCCCATATTTTTGAGGATTTTACCGGCATTCTCTTTAAGCTTCTTGTCTATTCTTATGTTTAATGTTGAGTTCATATATTATTAGCCTGTTATTTTTAATGCATATTACAAAGTATACACAATGTAATTACATTGTCAAACAATATGTTAATAAGAACACAAGAATGGTATTATGGAAGCGATGCATTATTATTATATAATTAAATAATTATGGAAGGAATACCTAATAAACCAGAGAGTTTTGAAAATTTTAAGAGCGCCATTTGTGAGATATATAAATTTGACGGGTGGTCAGAAAAATTAAAGATTTAATGAATTCTCTACCCTAATTTCGTATCAAAATGATTCCAATAACGTCCCATAGGGAGCACACCGGAGATGTGCATACAAAAATTTGAGTGGTATTTATCGCTCTATTATTTTTTAAGGTTGTTTATAACAAATTATTGATATAGTATAGTTATATCCGTCCTTAGCTCAGTTGGTTAGAGCACGGAGCTTATACCTCCGGGGTCCTAGGTTCGAATCCTAGAGGACGGACATTGATTCAGTTATCATAACCTGAACATAATCCTTATTTTTAGGCATATTTTCTATATTTTTTATAAAACACAGAAAAAATTTGACTTTAATTTTCGTTTGTATATAATACAGACATATTCAGACGAAAAAGGAACCGAACGGTGTTAGTGCCTAAGGTCCCTTTTTCTTTTTATGCAGATATTCTATTTTTGATTTTACATCAATACCCTCAAGGTAATCATAAAATTTTACGGTCAAATTTTTATACAAAGAAGAAGCAAATTTTTTGTTAGGAAAAAGTATTTTCTTAAATTTATCTTTCTTTATTAAATAATCTATAACTTTTTTATAATCTCCATCGCCAGAAACTAAAACTACTCTATCAAAATCTTTGTTATCAATTAGGTTTTTCATTATTTCAAAAACAATGTCCGTATCTACGTTTCCTTTCTTTTCGGCTTTTAAGTTTGGACTATGTTCTTTGAATAAAACAATAAATCCCGCTTTTTGCAGATTATTATATAAATCTTGCTGTTCTTCTGATATATATCCTAAAAAATAATACGCTTCCCTAACTTTGTATTTGTCTTTCAAATAAATCCTAAATTTATATAGGTCAACTTTCCAGTTGTTTTGAGTCGTTCCAAGATGCAAATTCTGTCCGTCTATAAAAGCGAGATTATTTTCTTTAGGTTCTTTCATTGGTTTTAGTATATCAAAAAAATTACTATTTATTCCGCTCGAGTACTCTTTTGAATAATTTATAACTTAACTTGCTTTTTTTTTAATTTTCATTAACCTAAAGTTAGACGAAAGGAGGCTCTTAAATGAGTCTAACATCGGATTTTGAACAGAAGTTCGAGCAGGAAAAGGCGAGAACAAAAGAATGTCTCGACGATGTGATGCAATTGTTATCGCACGACACCTGTAGCACTCGGCACCAGTTGATCCAAGTGCTTCAAGGACGCATCGACTTGATTCAAGCTAAAATCGGTAACGATCGATTCTTTGAGAACGCCGAGACTGGCGGGAGAAGAACGCTTATGGAGTAACTGCCACCTTCAAGATACAAACATTTTATCAGTTCTGTATAAAACTGGAGCCGCTCTCGCAAGAGAGCGGTCTTGTTTTGTATAAAATTAGTTATAAAAAAGTAACGCTGGGGTTTTGAGACTAAAAAGTCGTCAAAATTATAAAAACAAATTAGGCATAATGCTACGATTGTTAGTGTAAGCGTAATCTGAAATTACGAGATTCTTACGATCGGAAAAAAGTTGTAATTATGCATATTCTTGCCCCGTATTAAGCCCTGTTTTGATATTCGGGGTTGCATACATTCAGTGTCTGAAAATATGCTTGTAGTGTTTTATGTTCGGGGGACCACATAAAAACTCTTGATAAAAATAGAGGCAATTAAGACAACAGAGAGAGATAAAAAAACAATTTTTAAACTTTTAAGGTTAGAGTGACTAGGCGAGATTTTTTGCGAGAAGCGGTGTTCTTTTTTATGATTCCCTTCTTCTTTGCTTTGTCTATAACTTTTTGAAGTTTAGGGATGAGTTTTTTGGCTTCCTCTGTCTTCTTAGCTAAAATCAATTTTTTATATTCTTTAATCACGCCCTGCATTTCATTTTTTTTGCGTAAGTTAAAAACTCTCTTTTTCTTAGAGCCCCTTAAAGCTTTTTTTGCTGATTTGGTTATCGGCATAGTTTGTACAAGAAATATACCAGAAAGAAAAAAATAAGCAAATCTGATATATTAGATATATGTTTGGACACATTACGGGTAAAATATTTGATTTAAGAGGAACCAAAGCTATTGTAGAGGTTGGTGGTATTGGTTTTATCGTTCATAGCACCCCTTCTTATTTAAGTAAATTAAAAACAGGTTTAATTGCAAGCTTTTGGACACACACGGCAGTCAGAGAAAACTCAATAGACCTCTATGGATTTGAGACAGAAGAAGAATTGAGAGTTTTTGAACTTTTAATCACGGTTTCCGGAGTGGGTCCCAAATCCGGACTGGCCATACTTAGTGTGGCTGGAGTAAAATCAATTGAAGAAGCGGTAGCCACAGGAGACACTTCTTCTTTAACCAAAATATCTGGTATCGGCAGAAAAACCGCCGAAAAAATTGCCATAGAGCTAAATGGCAAACTAGCGACAACTAAAAAGGGAGGCGTAAGAGCGAGTGAGGATGTCGATGTTTTTGAAGCTCTCAAATCTCTTGGTTATAAAGAAAGAGATATCCAAGAAGTAATGAAAAAACTACCAAAAGATTTGGAAGGCACTAATGAAAAAATAAAACATATTCTCAAAAATTTAGGTAAATAAGATGCTTAAAATACTAAAAAAAATAATTCCGAAAGCTTTGTTTGAATTTTTTCAACCTACTTATCATTATGGTTTAGCTCTTTTGGGAACATTTTTTTATCGTTTTCCTTCTAGAAAATTAATAATTATAGGGATAACAGGGACTAAAGGGAAAACTACTACCGCAGAATTGGTAAATTCGGTCCTAGAATATGCTGGCTTCAAAACCGCTTTAGCAAGCACTTTGCGTTTTAAGATTGGAGAAAAAGAAAAAAGAAATTTGTTTAAAATGACTATGCCGGGCAGGTTTTTTATACAAAAATTTTTAAGAGATGCAGTAAATGCTAATTGTTCCCATGCCATTCTTGAAATGACAAGTGAAGGCGCCAAACAATTTCGTCATAAATTTATCCATCCAGATGCTCTTATTTTTACTAATCTGGCACCAGAACATATTGAATCACACGGCTCTTATGAAAATTATGTAAAGGCCAAACTCTCTATCGCTAGAGAGCTGGAAAACTCTACGAAAAAAGTCTGGCCGAACAAAGCGAGGAGACCCGAGAACTTTCCTTCCGGTCCCGCAATCATAGTAAACACAGATGATAAAGAGGCAGAAAAGTTTTTAGCTCTTAATATAAAAAATAAAATCCCCTATTCTTTAAATGATGCCATTGCCATTAAGACTGACGAAAAAGGGTCTTCTTTTCAGATTGATAAAATTGTCATTCATAGCAAACTGCCGGGTATTTTTAATATTTATAATATGCTTGGAGTCATCGCTTATGCTAAATTTGTCGGCATCTCCCCCGAAAATATAAAAAAGGGGTTGGAAGAAATAAATTTTGTCAGAGGAAGAATGGAGAAAATAAACAAAAATCACCCGTCGGAAAATTTGTTTGATGTAATAGTTGATTATGCCCATACTCCTGATTCTTTAAAAGCAGTTTACCAAACTTATGGTTCTAAACATCATCTGGTCTGTGTTTTAGGCAACACAGGCGGGGGTAGAGATAAATGGAAAAGAGAGGAGATGGGTAAAATTGCTGACAAATATTGCGACCAAATAATTTTAACTAATGAGGACCCTTACGATGAAGACCCTAAAGAAATTGTAGAGGATATGAAACCCGCCTCCACATCTCCTTCTAGTCGAGCTACGGCGGGCGAAGAAAGGTCTAAGTTCGATATAATTATGGATAGAAGAGAAGCTATTAACAGGGCGATTAAATTGGCTTACCACTTTGCTAAAACTTCAGGAAACAAACAAAACTCAAATAAAAAAATTGCGGTACTTATTACTGGTAAAGGCACCGACCCTTACATTATGGGTCCCCACGGCACCAAACAAGAGTGGGACGACGCTACCGTAGCAAGAGAAGAGCTAAAGAAAATTTTAGAGAAATAAAATGCCAGAGTTACCAGAAGTACACACAATAGTTACTGATTTAAAAAGATTTATTCCCGGACTAAAGATTACAAATATCTGGACGGATATTTTAGCGTTTAAAAAAATAAAGAAAGATGTTGTTGGTGAAAAAATAATAAGCGTAGAGCGGAGAGGAAAAAATATATTGATTAAAATTACCGGAAATAAAATAATTTTGGTCCATCAAAAAATGACCGGTCATCTTATGTATGGTAAGTGGGAAAAAAATAATAAGAAGGGATGGAAAAGTGTTTTACCAGGCCCTATGTGCGACGACCCGGGAAACCGTTTTATTCATCTTTTATTTTTTCTTTCAAATGGAAGACATCTTGGTCTTTGTGATATGCGAAAATTTGCAAGTGTTATGATAATGTCAGAAAAAACAATGAAAGAAAAAATTCAAAGACTTGGACCAGAACCATTTGATAAAAATTTTAATTTAAAAAATTTCTCTGAAATTATCAAAAGAAAAGGAGGAAAAATTAAAACCGTCTTGATGGATCAGAGCGTTATCGCTGGTATCGGCAATATTTATTCAGATGAAATACTGTGGTTAGCAGGTGTGCATCCCCTTAAAATAGCATCGGAGTTAAAAAAAGAAGAGATTAAAAAAATTTATAAATCCATAAGACCAGTTTTAAAAAAAGCTATAAAAGCTCGTGGAAGCTCATACATTGATTATCGTGATGCCGAAGGCAAAAAAGGTAAATACCAGGAAATGCAAAGTGCATATGGCCTTAAAGGAAAGAAATGTAAAAAACGAGGGTGTGCTGGTATAATAGAAAGGATTGTAGTCGGAGGTAGAAGTAGTCACTTTTGTCCTAAACATCAAATGCTTTATAAATAAAATGAAAGAGCCAATACTTATAGTTTTAGTTTTATTTGTTGTTGTGGGGCTTGCTTACAGCCCTCTCAAAAATGCTAAATCAAACAGAGTCAATACAAACGATCCAGCAAAAACCTCTTCTTCGGTAGGCGAAACAAATGGTAATTTAGGCAATTCATCAAACAAAGAAATAGCTGAAAATATAAAAGAAGCTAAAAAAGAAATTGAAAAACTAGAAAAAAGTTTAAATGAAGAAATAGCTAAAAGTAAACGATCTCCTTATTATGGCAAAATAAATATGTCTAATATTTCTGGTCTTCGCCAAACTAATCCAGATAAAGAATACATCTCTTTGTCTACCAATATTGATAAAAATGAAGCCATCAAAATAACTGGCTGGTTTCTAAAAAGCGAAGTGACTGGTTATTATATGATTATAGGCAAAGCAGCCCTGCTCCCCTTCCCTTTCACCAAAACAGAAAGCGATGTGATATTAAACCGAGACGATAAAGTTTATTTGATTAAAGGTTTTTCTCCCATAGGAATATCTTTTCGCACCAACAAATGCACCGGATATTTTGAAGAAAACAGAACCTTCACTCCAAGTTTACCAAAACAGTGTCCTCGCGCTAAAAACGAAAATCTACCAACATTCTCTAATGTTTATGATAGAAATGACGAGTGTATAAAATTAATAGAAAGGATACCAAGATGCACCACTAAAGGTAATGAATTTATAAGGGACTTACCAGACACCATCTCTCTTGCTTGTAAAAATTATATTACCACTCAAATAAATTATAATACCTGCGTAGCTACACATTTGGGTGATACTGATTTCCCCGGCAATCAATACCGTATATATTTAAATAAATTTGGACCATTTTGGCGCACCACTCACGACACCATAAACCTTCATGATGAAAATGGTTTGATAGTAGATTCAATATCTTATTGATAAATAACCTGTAAAAATGCCTTATTCTAAACCTTTAGGTAAAAAGCTTTTTGAATTAAGAATAGTTGGAGAAATACATGTTAGGTTTATTTATGTTTTTCATGATAATAAAGCTTGGATACTCCATGGGTTTGCTAAGAAAACAGATAAAATACCAAAAAAAGAGATCGATTATGCACACAAACAACTTAAAATGCTCTTGCAATAATATAACGTATCGGTTATACTAATATTATGATTACTTTTAAAGGTAAAAAATACAAAACTACTGATGACTTTCATAATAAATGGATGAAATATCCAGCTTATAAAAAAGCTTATCATGAGTTAGATTTAGAATTTTCTATTATATCTGCAATTATTGAAGCTCGTATTACAAAAGGTCTAACCCAGAAAAAACTGGCAGAAAAAATGGGCACTAAGCAATCCTCAATCGCTCGTTTTGAATCTGGACACTACAACCCCTCTCTCGCTTTTGTCCAAAAACTAGCTAACGCTATCGGCGTCAAAATAAAAGTTAGCTAAAGAAAAATACCGAAGACTTATATTCACCTCATACCTCTTGAGGGAGAGTTAGGAAATAGCACTATACAAACCTTTTATTTATCTTTTTTTGTTAGTAATTTATATACTTGTAACATAATAAATTAAAAATTACTCCTTAAAGTAATAAATTTATTTTAACCC
>PCXM01000010.1:12199-13501 GCA_002771075.1 Candidatus Zambryskibacteria bacterium CG10_big_fil_rev_8_21_14_0_10_34_34 | reverse complement strand
AGTTCCCTCGTTTCTATAAACTCGTCCTATTTCAAAAGTTTTTGGAAAACCAGCCGCCGAGAGTCTTTTTTGCCACAACTCACCTACTGATATCCTTAAATACATATCCAAATCAAAATCATTGTGATGAGTTTTAAAAGGTCTGGCTTCTGCTCCACCAGTGGTCAACTCCAAAGTTGGTGTCTCTATTTCTAAAAATCCTTTATCTTTGAAAAATTTACGAGTAACATCCCAAAACTTAGATTTTTTAATTATCAAATCTCTTAACTCCTCGTTCAATAGCAAATCTAAATACCTCTTGCGATAACGCTCTTCTGTATCTTGCAAACCGTGCCATTTTTCAGGAAGTGGTCTTAAACTTTTAGTAACCATCTTCCAACTAGAAGCTTGAATTGTTTTTTGTCCTTTTTTAGTTAGAAAAAGTGTCCCAGCAGTTTGCACAAAATCTCCAATATCTACTGTCTCTATAAAAAGATCAAAATCTTTATCTGTTATTTTTTCTTCTCTTTTTAGTAGTACTTGAAATTTGCCAGTGCCATCAAAAATATCTACAAAAACAATGGCTCCTTGTGCTCGCAAAGCCATTATCCTGCCAGCAATAATCACCTCTTTATTTTCTTTTTGAAGACTGTCAAATTCTTTTATTAAATTTGCAATTTCAAAATTCCTGTCTGTTTTTGCAGGATAAGAGTCTACACCCGCTTCTTGCAGTTTTTTGAGTTTTTTTAATCTTGCGATACGGATTTCTTCTAAAGAAGCCATGCTTCTATTTTATATCAATTACTTTATAAGTAATAGGGCCTGAAGGTGCATCAAAAGTGAAAGACTCTTTTTTCTTTTTACCCATAATAGCTTCTCCAAAAGGAGAATGCATAGAAATTTTGCCGGCAGTAAAGTCGGATTCTTCACTTCCCACTATAATATAAGTTTTCTCATCTCCATTTTTTTCTACAGTTACTGTAGATCCAACATCTACCAAATCAGTATGATGTGAAGACACAATGACCACATTTTTAAGAACAGATTCTAATTTTTGAATTCTATCTTCCAACACGCCCTGCATATCACGAGCCTCGTGGTATTCGGCATTTTCGGAAAGGTCGCCTAAAGACTTAGCATATTCTAACTTTTCAGCTATTTCTTTACGCTTTGTTTTCTTTAAATAATCAAGCTCTTCGGAAAGAGTCTTATGTTTTTCTTTTGTTAAGTATTCTTTTTCTTCCATATTTTAAAATTTAAATATAGCTAAACATTGTATTCTATTTCACCCAAAAGTCAACTTGATAAAAGTGTCAAAGGCGC
>PCXM01000010.1:4118-12163 GCA_002771075.1 Candidatus Zambryskibacteria bacterium CG10_big_fil_rev_8_21_14_0_10_34_34 | reverse complement strand
GCAAGTAGAGGTTTGAGAGCTTCTTCAGCAAAGACCCCATTTTGAGAACCTTTAGCCAATATCACAGCTTTTTCTTTTATTTTATCTTTCAAAAATTCTCCGGCATCAATTGAATTTTTTGCTTTATAAACATTGCAATTATTTTCTATAGCCGCTGATGCCAAAAAAGTGTTGGCATCTTGCCCTATCGTCACTATCAAATCTAAAGATTTTGGATCACAATATTGACCTATTTTTCTGTGTTCTTCTTTAGAAATATCCCCCAATTCATTCATCATTCCTAAGATAGCTACTCTTTGTAAAGTGGGATATGATTTGAGGGTGTCAATCGCCATTTTGACAGCGCTAGGGCTAGCATTATATGTATCATCAATAATAAGAGAATTTTTGATGCCTTTTAATTTTTGCATCCTGCCGGCAAAACCTGCAATTTTTTTTACTCCTTCTTTTATTTTTTGATCAGATATATTAATTGTCTTGGCTACAATAACAGCAGCCACAATTGAATACAATTGGACTTCAGAGATAACAGAAACGGATAAATCCATTATTTTTTTATCAGTCTTTAAAATATCAAAAGAGAAACCTTCTTTTATTTTTGAAATATTTTCTATTTTAAAAATAGAACCGAAATCTTTACCATAGAAAAAAACTTTTTTATGATCTATGTTTTCAGGGGCGACAGAACATAAGTCTTTGTTAGCAAAAATAATGTCACTAAAATAATTTACAGACCACTCTTCTTCAGATACATCTTTTAAACTATCAAAAAATTCCATATGTTCCAAAGCTACAGCAGTAACTACCGCAATATCCAAAAACAAATATTTTCTAAATTGATTTATTTGGTTTGGAGTGTCTGTCCCAAGCTCCACTATTACAAAATCAAATGGGAAATCATAATAAATTTGAATCTCATTTTGAAAAATAATTTTAATCCAAGAAAAAACGTTCCAAATAGATGGCATAGTGTGTCCAAAAAATATAAGCGGAACACTAATAATGTCATTATAATTCCCTTCTTGATAGCGAACTCTTTTCTCGGATTCCAATACTTTAGCAATAGCTAATTTGGTGCTAGTTTTGCCAATACTGCCAACCACCCCAATAATTTTGAAATCATAATTTTTCCTTAATCTTCGGACCTGCCAGCCCAAAATACTAGCTAAAATGTTTTTAAATATTGATTTCATATATCTATTATATCCTACTCATTTTTGAAATACTCTGGAGTGTTTATGGTCATCCAATCAAGCAATTGGCGCATAACATAAGTAGCGCCAGTCAAATTGGTAACCGGACCTCTTTCCATCACTACTGTAAAAGCATATTTTGGATTTTCATAAGGGAAAAAACCGATAACCCAAGAATTTACAAATTGCTTACGAGCTCCTATCTCCGCCGTCCCGGTTTTACCAGCAATATGCACCGCAGAAATATTTAACCCGCTCGCCGTTCCACCTTCAGAGGCCACAGCCGCCCTCATACCTTCTTTTACTATCTGAAAATTTTTGGCTTGACCTTCCACTTTTTTGCCAGAAGAGATAGTGCTAGTAGAAGTAAACAAAATGGAAGGCAATAGAAGCTTGCCTCCATTTGCCAATCCGGCCGTAGCCACCACGACCTGCAGAGGAGTGATTTGCATACCATATTGACCGATAGCCGTGTTGTAAGTATCTCCAACACGCCAAATTTCACCATCAAAAGTTCTCTCTTTCCATTCAGGACTTGGTATCACTCCCAAAACTTCTTTGTCTGTATCAAATCCAGTGTATTGTCCAAAGCCAAAATTTTCTAAATATTTTTTTATTCTATCTATACCCAAACCTTCCTGTTTTTCAAACCCTCCACCTATTTGATAAAAATAAATATCAGAAGAAACAGCCAACGCCCGCCTCATATCAACAGCTCCGTGAGCTTTCCAATCTTTAAATATTGACGGCTGTTTCGGAAAATATGGATTGGATATTACCAATTGTCCAGTGCTCACTATCTCTTTTTCTGGAGAAATAATCCCTTCTTCCAAAGCGGCAAAAGCTATAAAAGGTTTGATGATAGAGCCCGGAGCATAAAGTCCAGAAACTATTCTATTTAAAAAAGGATTATCAACATTTTCATAATAACTCTGTATTTTTTCTATTTCTTGACCTTCGGTCATTACTTCCGAATTATATTCTGGAAAGCTGGTCATAGCCAAAATTTCTCCAGAATGCACATCTATAATAACTCCTCCACCACCATGAAAACCAACCCTTTCCGAAAGTGTTTTGATTTCTGTAAAAAGTTTTTTTTGCACTCTGCTATCTATTGATAAAGTAGCATCTTCACCATTTTTAGGCAATTGAACTACATTTTCAGAAACCACTTCCCCATTAACAGAAGTCTCTATAAGTTTTATGCCATTACCACCAAAAAGTATTTCATTTAAATAAAGCTCTAATCCATCTTTAGGTAAAAATTCTTCTTCATAATAAAAGCCAGCTTTGTCTTTAGCTGGATATTTTATAAATCCTAAAAGATTGGAAAAACCAGATGCTTTTATATATTTACGTGATGGATAATCTTCTTCATTTTCAGATTTTTGATTCCAAGTCAAAGCCACCCCATCTCTACTATAAATACTACCTCTGGGAGCCACTAAAAGAGTTTGTCTTAATCTATTGTTTTCACTTCTATTTCTATAAGAATCTCCATTAACTATTTGCAGAGATATGAGCTTTACTAAAAAAATTCCAAAAACCAAAAAACAAAAACTCCCAAAAATAAAAAAAACTTTATGAGAGAGAGGTTTTTCTAGTCGACCTTCAAATTGATAAATATCAAAATCGGGTAAATTTTTTGAATCAAGAAAAATTTCTTCAGGAGCAATATCCTTATAACTCCTATTCTTTCTTCTTTTAAATATATTTTTAAAAATACTAAGCATTTTTATTAAATAATCTTACGCCAATAAATCATTTTGCTCAAAAATAAAGCCAAAGCAATAAGAACAAGAGAAAAAATAGTGAGGAGGTGTTCAAAGAAAAAACCGTCTCCAAAATAGTAAAGAGAATCAAGAAAAAAACCTGCCAAAATAACTTCATAAGGAAGTTTAGCCACATAGACAAAAAGCAAAGCCATCGGTATAAAAAGCCACCAACTAAAGACAATCGGTATAATCATAGTTGCTAAAAAATATAATAATCTACTCATTTTCAAAATGTTTTATAAATACAATATTGGTTTTAGAAACATCAGCCGGTAGTAACATAAAGACATCTTTAAAACCAAAAGGGGTGTCTTCTGCCACCACTCCAACGACGGCAACAATGTAGTTTAGAGAATCAGCAACCATTATTTCATCTCCTACCACAATATCAAAATCAATAGGTACTTTAGCTTTTATACTACCACCGCCTGTTCCTCTCAACTCTATCGGCTCATCTGTCCTAGCGACAAAAGCATAAGTGGTCACATCAGCAAAAGAATTAAGAGCTACAGTCGCTCTATTTTTAGTCAAATCTACTATTTTACCAATTAAAATTCTTTCTGTTATCAAAACAAAATCTCCATTATTTATTCCATCTTTAAGACCTTTATTTAAAAGTAAAGAATCAAGTGGCACTTGAGGAGATTTGGCAATAATAGAACTAGTTATAAAATCTCCGATTGGTTTTATTTCTAGTTGTTCTCGTAACTTTTGATTTTCATATTTTAAAATTTCAAAATCAATAATATTAAATTTTAAATCTCTTATTTCTTCTGCAAGTTTAATATTTTCTGTTACCAATTTATCTTTATCAGAAAAAAATTTTGGCATTTTGTTTAAATTATTGTAAAAAAAGTTTCCAACCATAAAAAAGGGAGAGGAAGCATTTGATACTAAAGATTGAGTTGAATTGGAAGTGCTAAAAAGAAAAACGAATCCTACCACAAGTAGAAGGATTATAAGTATTTTTATCAACCCAATTCCTAAAAATTTTTTATTAGTGCGCTTTATTTGATACATCTTCTTCGTTAGCGATTAATACTTCTTTATATTTTTCCAGATGTTCAAGAATAATACCAGTGCCACGGACAACACAAGTTAAAGGGTCATCAGCTATATAAACCGGCATTTTAATTTCTTCTTTTAAAATATCCGCAAATCCTTTTA
The DNA here is from genome assembly GCA_002771075.1 of Candidatus Zambryskibacteria bacterium CG10_big_fil_rev_8_21_14_0_10_34_34. GTDB lineage: Bacteria > Patescibacteriota > Minisyncoccia > Phycocordibacterales > WO2-35-19 > WO2-35-19. The sequence goes on along the minus strand of PCXM01000010.1, from coordinate 8,028 downwards.
TTAAAGCTCCCCCACCTGCCAAATAAATACCTCTATGCATAATATCTGAAAGTATTTCTGGCGGAGTCATTTCCAAAACCTCTTTAGTAGCTTCAATTAATCTTTCTATTGAATGAGATATGGCCTCTCTGATATCAGAATCAGTCACCACCACTTCTCGTGGCAGGCCAGTGATAAGGTCTCGACCTCTAGCTTGAGTTTCAAAAGAAGTCTTTTCGGCCAATAGAGAAGTAATTTGAGTTTTGATATTTTCAGAAGTTTTTTCACCAATCACTATTTTAAATTCATTCCTGATGTAAGCAGAGATATCACTATTTAATTTGTCTCCAGCCACATGAATATTTTTAGAACTGATAACTCCATTTAAAGAAATGATAGCGATATCAGTGGTGCCACCTCCAATATCAATCACCATACTACCCAACGGTTCGTTTATTGGTAAATGCATACCAATAGCAGCAGCCATTGGCTCTTCAACAATATGAACTTCACTAGCTCCAGCATTTTTGGTAGCATCTCGGACTGCTCGGGTTTCTACATTGGTAATACTAGAGGGCACTCCAACTACCACCCTCGGTCCTAAAAATTTGTTTGATATTGCTTGAGCTTTGTTTAAGAGATAATGAAGCATCTCTTCGGTAACTTCAAAATCAGAAATAACTCCATCAACGATAGGACGCACCGCAACAATATGAGGCGGTGTGCGACCAAGCATATTTTTAGCTTCAGTGCCAACGGCGACAACTTGACCTGTTTTCTGATTGACGGCTACCACCGAGGGCTCGTTTAAGATAATACCTTTACCGCGAACATAGACCAACATATTGGATGTTCCAAGATCAATGCCTATATCATTGCGTAAAAACCGCATCAATTGTCCCCATTTGTCTTTCAACATATGGACAATCTACCATAAATTAAACAAATCGTCGCGGTTTATTTTTAATTAAAAAGATTGTCTATTTCACTTTCATCTATCATTTTGACTTCACCTGTCTTTCTGTTTTTTAATTCTAGTTTATTATTTTCAATATTTTTTTCACTGATAATGATTTGAGTAGGCACTCCGAGCAAATCGCTATCTGCAAATTTTTCTCCAGCCCGAAGGTCTCTATCGTCATACAAAACATTACTCTCGCCCAATTTTTTATAAATTTTTTCAGCTGTTTTTTTAACTTCTAACTTGTTTGACATTATCTCAATAAGATGAAATTTAAATGGAGCCACAGATTCAGGCCAGATTATACCCTTATCATCCGCAAAAACTTCTACAATAGTCCCCATAAGTCGTCCCAAACCAATACCATACGAACCCATAAAAACATAATTTTCTTCTCCTTTTTCATTTTTATATTTCAAATCAAATGGTTCTGAAAATTTAGTTCCGAGAGTAAAAATATTTCCAACTTCAACCGCTTTTTTTTCTACAAGGTCTTCCTTTTTTAATCCCAAACTTTTAATAACTTCATCATTATAGACTTCTTTATTGATGGCGACTTTCTTTTTTTCATCAACATAAATAATATCCTCACCCGCATCAGTAAAGGTTTGAAATTCATGAGAAAATTTAGAAAAAGAGCCACCTGAAGCAAAAGTGATATAAGTCAAATCCTTAATACCAACTCTCTCAAAAATATTTTGATAAGCAATTTTTGATTTTTCATAAAAAAAGTTGTGTTCTGCTTCATTTTTTGAAAATGAATATAAAGCTTTCCAATAAAATTCTCTTCCTCTTATTATCCCAGATTTACTCCTTGCTTCGTTTCTAAAAATTTCTTTAAAATCATAAGGATAGGCCGGTAAATCTTTATAAGAACTAATGTGTTGTTTTAAAATATTTGAATAAGCTTCTTCATTAGTAAAAGATAATCCAACTTCTCCTCCGTTTTTTAATTTAGTTTTGAACCAATTATCTATTGTATCATCATTCCACCTGCCAGATTTTTCCCATATTTCTTTATTTTGCAAGACAGTAGTTTTCATCTCAATACCCCCTATATTATTCATTTCTTCTCTTATTATATTTTCAATATTTTTTATTACCTTAAGACCAAGTGGTAAATATGAATATACTCCCGCTATTTCTTTGTGAATATATCCACCTCGAATTAAAAGCTGTGCATTTTTAGCAGTCTCATCGGCTGGCGCTTCCCGTCTGGTCTTTGTAAAAAGTTGTGATTGTCTCATACCTCCATAATATCTTAGATTATATTTTAGAGCAAAAGTTCACAACTAAAATAATTTTAAAATATCTCGATAAGTAACAATAAGCATAAGTAAAATAAGGAGAGCAAAACCAACAGTATTTAAGGAGCCAGCAATTTTTGGATTAATAGGTCTTTTGGTGATACTTTCAATAATTACAAAAATAATTCTTCCTCCATCTAAAGCCGGAAATGGCAAAAGATTGATAATGGCCAAATTTATTGAAATAAGAGCCATAAAAGTAAGCAAATAGACAAAACCAAGTTTCGTAGCATCCCCCACCAAACTGATTATACCGACAGGACCAGCTATTTGAGAAATATCAGGATCTCCTTTAATTGCTTTTCCAATCAAATCTCCGATACCATAAATAGTGGCATAAGTTATATCAAAAGTAGTTTTACCGCCTTCATAAATTGCTTGATGTATTGGCAAAGAAAGAGTGCCTATCATATCCATACTGATACCTATAAGTTTTCGATCCCCTCCTATTTTTGTATTTGGAGTAATTTTAAAATCTATAATCTCTCCCCCTCTATCAATTTTAACTAAAATTTCACCTTGAGATTTATTTATAAAATAAGAAGTATTTTCTAAATTCAAATCGCTTAATATTTGATCTCCCCCAAAAGAAAGACTTTTTATTTTATCTCCAGATCTCAAACCAGCTTCTTTGGCGGGAGAATCAGAAATAACCTCTATCACAGTAAGGGTCGGATTTTCAACTGCAACTCCATAATCATTATCTATCGGTGTAGGCAAACCAATCATAAATCCTAAAGATAAAATTAGCCAAGCAAAAATAATATTAAAAGTTACACCTGCCACCAAAATCGCAGCCTGCCATTTTTTAGAAACTTCAGTAAAAGAAGAAGGAACAGTATGTTTTTGTTCCTTTTTATAAACTAAATTTTCCTCATAATTTTCACCAAAAATTTTGACAAAGCCCCCAAAAGGAATCCAATTTAAAGTAAACAATGTCCCCCATTTGCTACCAAGTTTTAAAGCCCGTGGCGGATAACCAAAACCAAACTCTTCTACTTTAACTCCAGCTCCTTTGGCAACCAAAAAATGTCCAAGTTCATGGACAAAAACAAGTATCCCTAAAACAATCAAAAAAATTATAAATGTCATTTATATCAAATTTTTATTTCTTCTTCTTTTTTAATTACTAGTTCTTCTAATTTTTTATTAGACTCATCTATTATCTTTTGCATCTCTTCTTTCAATCTAAATTTATCATCTTCTCCCATACCGCCGGCCTTTTCTTTTTCTTCAATAATCTTCCATATTTTATCGCGCAAAACTCTCAAAGAAACCTTACCTTCTTCAAACTTTGTTCTGGCTACTTTTTTAAATTGTTCTCTTCTTTCGGATGTTAATTCTGGGAAAATAATTCTCAATCCTTTTTCAAAAGGAGCCACTGAAAGTCCTAAATTTGAAGCGGTTATTGCTTTTTCAATATCTTTACCCACTTTGATATCCCACGGCTCTAATCTGATAGTTTTAGCATCTTCCACCAATATGTTAGCTAATTCTCTAATGAGCATCTTAGAACCATAAGCTTCTACTTGCACAAAATCTAATATAGCAGGAACGGCTTTACCAGTGCGAATAACGGCTAACTCTTTTGATAACCATTCTTCTACTCCCTTACTTTTTTGTTTTAGTTCCGAAAAATCAAACATAATTACCAAGGACAGTC
>PCXM01000010.1:0-4104 GCA_002771075.1 Candidatus Zambryskibacteria bacterium CG10_big_fil_rev_8_21_14_0_10_34_34 | reverse complement strand
GTATTTATTATAGCACACAAGAAAGCCATTCCAAAAGCATTTTTGGAGATGAACCTCTGGTAGAAGCAAATATTTTAGCGGTCAATATATTTTTAATTGCTTTAGATTTTAAATTATCAAGAGTCATATCTTTTGCATATCTTTTATAATATATCTCTTCTAGATTATTGATTAATTCTTTCATTGGAGTTTTGTTTTTATTTATTGACAGAGAATAAGTAAGAGCAAACCTTTCTTTCATTTTAGCAGAAAGAAAAGCTGATGCTTTGCTTAAAATAACTTCTTCATTTTTTTCAGTTTCGGATATTAAAGGAGTATTTAAAATCTTAACCCTTGAAAGAAATGTCGGCAAAAGCCCGCCCAAACTTTCTAAATTTATAAAAATATAAGTCCCCAATGGCGGTTCTTCTAAAACTTTAAGTAATGCATTTTGAGCATCATTAGTAATATATTTAGTAACTATTAAAGAAGCTTTAATTTCTCCCATCAAAGGCTTACCCGAGCTCCAGTTTTTTAGATTTCTAGCATCATCAATACCAAAAAAATCTCTCTCCATCAAAAAAAAATCAGGGTTGGCTTTTATATCAAAATTTAAATCATCTAATAAGATACCAAAAATAAAATTATTATAATTTTTGTTACCTATTATTACATTGACATGGTGAAGTTTTTTCATATAATTTGGCGAAATCATATCGCACGATACGTCCTTTGGAGCGCGATGTTATCTTTTAGAAATCATCATTTTTTTATAAGCACTTAAATGCTCTAAGGCAATACCAGTGCCCCTGGCAACACAAAAAAGTGGGTCTTTGGCCAAAGTTGTTTTTACTCCAACTCTTCTAAAAATAAGTTCAGGGAGATTGCGGAGCGAAGAAGTCCCTCCAGTCATAATAATGCCTTGATCTATAATATCAGCAGCCAATTCGGGCGGAGTTTCTTGTAATACATCTTTGACAGCTTTGACTATTTCTCTTAATTCTCTGGAGATAGCTTTGACGATTTCGTTAGTTTTGATTTCAACTGATTTGGGCAATCCAGATACAAGATCTCTCCCTTTTATAATCATTGAGAGTTCTTCATCTATTGGCAAAGCCGAGCCAATTTTTATTTTTATATTTTCAGCTGTCTTATCTCCAATCGCTAAATTAAAAGTCTTTTTTATATAATCAGCGATACTTTCATCAATTTTATTACCAGCAAATTTAACCGAAGTGGAAGAGACAATACCTCCTAAAGAAATAACTGCCACATCAGTAGTGCCACCGCCGATATCAGCTATCATATTTCCTTGAGCTTCATAAATTGGAATATCAGCGCCAATAGCAGCTAAAATCGGCTCTTTGATAACATAAGCATTTTTGGCTCCAGCTTTAATAGCCGCTTCTATTACCGCTCTTCTTTCAGTTGAAGTCACTCCCGCTGGCACACTAATCAATACTTCTGGTTTTATAAACTGCCAACCTCCCATTGCCTTTTTCATATAATAAGAAAGCATCGCTTCAGTCACTTTATAGTCGGCAATCACTCCGTCTTTCATTGGTCTATAAGCAGTGATGGCTTCTGGTGTTTTACCAATCATCACTTTAGCTTCGTTACCTACCGCCAAAATTCTATTGTCTTCAAGTGAAATGGCCACCACCGATGGCTCGTTCAAGACAATACCTTTACCTGGCACAAAGACAAGAGTATTGGCCGTCCCTAAATCAATGCCTAATTTTTTTGAAAAGAAAGTCATACCCAAATACTACAAGGAAATCACTAGATAAACAATATTGAGCTTTAGTAAAATATCTGCCACAATCTTTGTATGTTTGTTATTGAATGTCTTCCATTTTCAAAAGGTTTAAACAAAGATTATCTTTCTTACTTCTCATCTAAACCCATAGAGGTAGGTTCTTTGGTGAAAGTAAATATAAGAAATAAAAGCACCAATGCTTTAGTAATAGCTATCAAAGATGTTACCGAGGCAAAAACAGAGCTAAAGAGCGCTCATTTTCAATTAAAAAAAATAATTTCTATTAATTCCAAACCTTTCTTACAAAAAGAATTTTTAGAAGCAATAAAAACTACAGCCGAATATTTTGTGACCAACGAAGGTAATATCATTCCTCATTTGATACCTTCTTTTATTTTAGAAAATCCAGGTATGCTTCAGTTGTCAAAGACCGTCTTTGACAACCCTAACAACTCAAAAATAAAAAATGAAATTGCAATCCTTCAGGTGCCAGACGAAGAAAGATTTATTCATTATCGTTCGCTTATTAGAGAAGAATTTGCCAAAAAAAAATCTGTTTTTCTTTGTTTACCAAAAAATCAAAATATAAAACAAGCTAAAGAAAAATTGGAAAGAGGGATAGAATCTTTTGTTTACACTTTTCATAATGAATTAAATAAAAAAGATTTAAAAAAAGAGTGGCAAGGAGCTTTAAAAACTACTCATCCAGTATTAGTCATAGCCACCACTCAATGGCTATTTTTACCCAGAAAAGATTTCGGTACTATTATTATAGACAGAGAAAACGAAAATGGTTGGAAAACAATATCTAAACCTTTTATAGATTTGAGATTTTTTATTGAAACTTTGGCCAATAAAAAAAATATCCGCACTATCATAGGAGATTCATTTTTGAGAATAGAGACCCTTAACAGATATAAAGAAGGTGAGCTAGTAGAGTTTGAAAGTGTCAAATGGAGATTGCCAAAAGATGTAATGATTAAAGTAGTAGATTTGAAAGAATCTGCTAAAAAAGAAAAGGAGTTTAAAACCATATCGCCAACATTGCTAAATTTAATAAATGATACAGTCTCCAATGGTTCCAATATGTTTATCTTTGGAGCTAGAAAAGGTCTTTCTAGTATTACTATCTGTCGTGACTGTGGTGAACAAGTCAAATGTTTTAATTGTAATTCACCAATGGTTTTATACAGAACACAAATCAAAGTCAGAGAAAGTTATGACGCTACAGATAGATTTCAAAATAGTGGTATTTTCAAATGTCATCAGTGTGGAGAAACCAGAAAAGCAACCGAAGTTTGTCAAAATTGTAGAAGTTGGAAATTAGCCGCTTTTGGCTCTGGCATAGACAGGATTGCAGAAGAAATAAAAAAAAGTATCCCAAATATAAATTTATTTGAAATTCATAAAGATGCCACCAGCACCAACCTTAAAGCTTTAAAAACAGTCCAAAATTTTTATGAAAGCAGAGGAAGCGTCCTTTTGGGCACTGAAATGGCCTTTCCTTATCTTTACAAAAAAGTGGGGAGTTCGGCTATAGCTTCTTTTGATTCTCTTTTTTCTATACCTGATTTTCGTATTAGAGAAAAAATATTTCGCCTCATTTTACAAACTAGAAACTTGGCTAAAGAAAAATTTTTGATTCAAAGTCATAATCCGGATGATTTAACAATTGAGTTTGCAATAAATGGCAACTTGGCAGAATTTTATAAAAAAGAAATAGAAGATCGCAAAATTTTAAATTATCCACCTTTTGGTATTTTTATAAAAATCACCATTAGAGGCACTAGAAATTTTGTCTCTAAAGAAACAGAAAGATTGGCTGAAATATTTAATATCGGAGTCCAAAACAAAACATCAGAAGAAAAATACAATATTATAGTATTTCCTTCAACTCACGAAAAAAAAGGTGAGCAAACTTCAGTCAATGCTGTCATCAAACTAAAAAAAGAATATTGGCCAAAACCAATTCTTTCTAATTTATTAAAATCCCTTCCCCCACACTTTGAAATAAAAGTAGACCCTGATAATTTGTTATGATTTGTGGGTAGATAAAACCGATAATATGTGGTAAATTAGAGTTTAAATGGATAGTGTAATTATACAAAAAGAAGATAAAATTTTAAGGAGAATCTCTAAAGAAGTAGCTATTTCCGATATTAAAAAACCAAAAATAAAAAAAATCATCCAAAAAATGAAAGAAGCTCTCAACGCAGAAGAAGACGGAGTGGCTATCGCTGCGCCTCAAATAGGAGAAAACCTGCGAATTTTTGTCATCTCTAAAAAAATATTTGAAATAATGGATGAAGAAAAAATACAAAATAAAACACCAAAAATAGAAAAAGAAAATATTTTAAAAGATAAAA